>CAZOHX010000044.1:0-10540 GCA_964579315.1 uncultured Saprospiraceae bacterium | reverse complement strand
GGTACATTTTCAAAAGTAGGATTATTCTGAAATGTGGTTATTCCATCAATAGAATAAGTGTATGGAGATACTCCACCTGTAACTGAAATATTTACAGTATGATCTGTCACTTGTGCAGAAATTACTATTTGATTTGGACTTGTTATCGTTACATTGATATCTTTAGTTAATCCTTGTGCATCTTTGGCTTTTAAGATATACTGACCTGCTTCTAAATTTGAAAAAATATTGCTAGATTGAAATACACCATCATTTAAAGCATACATAATTGTTCCATTTCCTGTGGCAGATGCAATGATTTCTCCTGTATTATCACCATAACAAAGAATATCAGTTTTAGTAAAGTTCAGTTCAAGTGTATTGAGAAGAATATTAAAACTTTGCTCATTTTGACAACCTAAATTGTCTTTAATATAGGCAATGTGCGTTCCATTGGTAAGATTTGAAAAACTGTTTGATGTTTGAAAATTGCCATTGTCTAAAGCATAGGTATAATTCCCCGTAGGATTAATGGAAATATTATTTCCGCTTATCATGACATCTATTGCGATAGGTGATGGATTTGTCAAGACTATATTATCTTCCTGTTGTACAAAATTATTGGCATCTTTTACGGAAATGCTATATGTTCCTGCGGATAAATTGGAAAATACACCTGATGATTGATAATTTGTGCCATTGTCAATACTGAAATTATAAGGTGGTGTTCCAGAAGAAGCAGTTGCTATGATTTGTCCATCTGAACCATTAAAACAAGTAACAGGTGATGTTGTATAATTTAAAATTAGATTATTGATAGAAACGGATACCGTTTTTGACTGAATACAGTTATTGGCATCTTTGACAAAAACCGTAGTTTGTCCATTGGGTAATGAAAATATGTTACTTAATTGATAATTTTGATTATCAATGCTATACGAATAAGGACTTGTTCCGCCCGAAGCATTTATGGTTACATTATTTTGATTTAAAGTAGTATTTAAAACCAAAAGAGAAGGTTCTGTAAGACTTATACTCGTAGTAGCCATAAGATTATTGGCATCTTTTACAGTTATTTGAAAATTCCCAGCACCTAAGCCGCTAAAGACATTGCTAGATTGAAAAGTGCTTCCATCTAAACTGTATTGAAAGGGGGCTGTTCCACCTGTGGCTTGTATTGAAATACTGCCATTTTCATCTGCATTACATAGTATTTGTGATGTAATCGTAGCAGAAACGTCTAATGTATTGGTTATTAAATTAATATTAAAAATTTGATTACCAATCCATCCTGTGGAATTATCTTTTACATCAAATTTGAATAAATCCATTGTACCACTTGCCGTATTGAGATAGCTTACTTTACCTAAATCAATATCTGCTTGGGTAAATTGACTACCAACGGTCAATGCTGTATCATTTATTTTTAGCACACCTAAAATTGGAGATTCTACTAGAGTATATGTCATATTTACCACTGGAACTCCAGCACTTATTGTCTTTAAATTATTTTCTGAAATTTGTGTTGACTGATTATTGATAGCAGTAAGTACAGTATTCTTAATCAGTAAAATACTAGTAGCTGCAGGATATAAATAACAAATTTCTACATTCCAATTGTTGATTGTCCCCTCGTCTGGAGCAATGGGGTCTGTGATGCTTAAAGTCCAATCGCCTTGTGTCATTTTATTGTCAAAATCAGAAAGAGCATCTTGGTTGGGTTGAAAGCTTCCTTGTATGGCATAATCTGCATTTGAAGTACATGTTGATTCAAATTGTGATGCAGTTTGATTCGCTTCATCATCAAAAGTGACATTTAAATTGTTTTGACCACAACCGTTACTTGTACTGGGAATGCCAGGTCTATCAAAGAGTAGTATTTCGGTATCGTCTGGTCCTTTTAATGCTCCACTCAAATCACCTACCCAACTATGGCTAATATCCATAGACACATTAAGGTCATATATGGGATAATCGTCAGTAATAGAGAGCGTAGAAGTTGTAGTTACTGCCGATGGTATGTTTTTGGGAATGTCTGCACTATTGTAGGTTGTACAATTTAATCCTCCTGTTTGAAACGATCTCAACTCCGAAAAATCGCCTTGTACACAACCATTATCGGCTCTGACTTTCCAGTAATAGGCAGTTGACGGTGCAAGCGAATTGAGTTGATGAGATGTTGTATTTTCAGTAATAGATGTTGTATTTCCAGATGGGAAACTTGGATTAGTTGATAATTCAATATTATAGGATTTTGCATTTGCAATAGCATTCCAACTCAAAATAATAGAACCGCTTATGTTTGATGCTCCATTTTCTGGAGTAATTGATGAAGGTTGAGCTAAAAAAGACGCTAAAACTTCTAAATTTAAATTTATACTCTTTTGTACACTAGTAGCATTTGCGGATACTACTAAATCGTAATTTCCTGGCTGATTTAAGTTATTTATAGTTAATGAAACGTCACTTGGTGGCGTAAAATCGTTGGCACTAAAATTATAAGTAGCTCCTGATGGCAATCCTGATAATGTTAAATTAATAGATTCGTTAAATCCTAACTCTGTTGTGAAATTTAAATCAAAATTGGTACTAGAATTCATTGTCGTACATACAGATTTTGACTCGGGAGAAGCATTTATGAAAAATGTAGAAACTACTGCGGGCTCAAGGGTAAAGTTTGCATCATTTATATCAAAAAAAATATTATTGGATGCTTTAATTTTAATCCTACATTGTGTGCTTGAAATCATATTGGGAAAAGTAACCATAGCATTGCCATCATTGACTTCTCCGCTTGCCAAAGTAATGGGGAATGTCAATCCACCATCTGTGGAGAGCAATATTTCAACAGAATTTGCATTTACGGGTGCTTGATTGGTATTGGCGACATCCCATGTAATATTCTTTGTGTCTAGACCATTCCAACTTACGGGGGTATTGGGACTTGTTATTTTAAAAGGTTGTGTGTTATTAGCTACGGTTACGACCATTTCGTCTTCAGATGTACATCCTGCTCCTGGATGATTATCTCTGACCATACATCTGAAATGAAGTGTTCTTGCTACTTCGGGTAGAACTTCCCATGTACTTGTTGTATTGGTTAATATCTTGGATAATTTAGGAAAGCTTCTTGTATTAGAACTACTAGGTGCAAAAGATCTAAAAACAGGGCCGCCTGTAGATGTCGGTTCTGGGGGCATGTTTGCAATCTCTTTGTCAATTTGTTCCCAACAGTAAGTCAATGGATCATTGTCTGTATCTGTTGCACTTGCGGTTAATTCAAATGGAGTTGAGTTGGGAATCGTATAATCACTTAAGTTATTAAGAACGGGTTGATGATTTCCAGTAGTAGTTTTTATTGGACAATTAGTTAAAGCAATGCGATTTTCTATTTGGATAATACTATGGGAGTGGAAATAGGCATCGCTATGTGTCTGGATATTGGGTGGGCATATTCCCGCATATCCCATGATGGTGGATCCACTTCCTGGTTCATATGAAGAACTATTGGCTCTGTTAGATAAACAAGAATTATTGAAAGTATGTAAAGCTCCAAATTGATGTCCCATTTCGTGACATACATAGTCGATATCAAATGCATCACCTACGGGATTGGGGCTGCCTGTTACCCCCTTGGCTTTTGTCGAACCACAAACACATGCTATGGCGGCCAATCCACCTGCACCTGTACTAAATGAATGACCAATATCATAATTGCTAGCTCCAATAATGCTATCAATCGTGTTTTGGTTTTCATTGATGAGCTTTGTCGCACTATTGTTTGTGAAAGGGTCTGTATTTGCATCTAAGAAAATAATTTCATCATTATTGTCAATAATTTCCATTTTGATGGCTAAATCTCGTTCGTAAATACCATTGACTCGTGTCATTGTCGTATTCATGGCAGCAAGAACACTTGCTTTTGTGCCGCCATGATATTGTGCGTACTCTCCTGTGCAAGAAAGTGCTAATCTGTAGGTTCGTAAATCACAATCTCCTGCTCTTAAATTACTTTTTTGTACATTTCTTTTTTCTTGAAGATTATCACTTAAACATATAAAATGTTCAGATTCTTTGGTGTCATTTTTATTGTAAACGATATAGTATCCTGTTTTTTCCTTGGCGTATGGATCAATAAATACTGGATTTTGACCCGTTTTTAAAATCATACCATGAAATCCGTTGGGACTGATATCAAATCGTATGGTTTGGCTTGGGTCGTTTATGTCAACGCCTAAATATGAATGTATTTCAGGGTATTGAGCAGCTAATTTCGGTGCTAAAATAGGGGTCTCAACAATTTCAAACTTACATAGTTCATTATGAGTATTGGGAATTGAAATGATGGGCTTTGAAAAGTTTCCAGCATTTGATCGTAAAGGAGTCCTTTCCAGTTTTTGACAAAGTGATTTGAAATCAAGTTGGTAAACATCGTATAAATCTGGGATGATTTGACGATGCACAACATTTCTCTGATGAAAAGTGCTCTTTTTCCAAATAGCTACTTCTTGTCCGTAGGAATAAAAATTTCCACATATAAAAAATAGAAGAAATATTTGCTTGATATGGCTCATAGGTATGTAATTTAGGAATAATCGGGCTTACAAATATACAGTTTTTTTTTATTAGTTTCCAGTTTGATAATTGACAAAAGACGATTTCTGAATGAATATTTATAGCTCGTTCATCTTTTAATGGATTAGTTGATGAATAATACTACCTATTTGATTACATTTGTGGCACTTTTATTTAAAAAATATTTGATGGAGAAAAAAAATGATTCATTGATTGAAGTAATCCAAGTATTACTAAAATGGAGAAAAACTATTTTAAAAATAGTTTTGGCTACCATCGTGATTAGTGTCATTGCAGTGCTGTTGACTTCAGTTTATTATGAATCTAACACGACCTATTATGTTGCAAGTAATGACTTGTCAATGCCTGAACCTGTAGGAAATCGTTTGAAAGAAAAATCTTTTTATGGAAATGATGACGATATCAATAGGAGTATCGCCATTGCCAACTCTTCTGAGTTAATCAACTTTATGGTTGATTCTTTTGATTTGATGAAGGTCTATGATATTGATTCCAAGTCTAAACGAGCAAAGTATGCTGTAAGGTTAAATTTTTTGAAACATTATGATGTTAAAAAAACAAAATTGGATGCTATCCAGTTGTCTATTGAAAGTAAATCCCCTGAAATGGCTAAAAATATGGTCGTGGCAGCTAAGAATAAGATTGCCGAGTTGACAAAAAAAATGGTCAAATCTGTTCAGTCTAAAATGCTTGCTACTACTAAAAATAGTTTGAGGGAAAAAAAGAGAGCTATTGACCAAATGAGTTTACAACTTCAAGCCGTACGTGATACTTATAAGATTTACAACGTACTTTCTCAAAGTGAAGCTTTGTCACAAGATATTGTCTCAGCATCTACTCAAATTGTGAAAGAAAAAGCAAGATTGAGTGTTTTGTCAAAATCTACAGGTATTAGAAGAGATACTTTGTCCTTTATAAAAGCTCGAATTAGTGGATTGGAACAAGGGTATTTAGAGACGAAAAAGAATTTAGAACTTTTTAATAGAGGACTGTCAAAGTTGGTTTTATTAGAATCCACTTTTAAGGGTGCTGTGAAACAGTATCAATTAGATAAAGAAAGATATAAACAATTGGAAGCAGCTTTGAATAATGATAATGAAGTATTGATTGTGGTTGAGAAAGCCGAGGTGCCCACTATTAAGTCTCGACCAAAGCGATCTTTAATTGTGATTGGCGCCACTTTAGCTGCCTTATTATTTAGTATTTTGGGTGTATTAATTTTAGATTTTTATAAAGATGTGGATTGGAAAAACACTAAAAAATAAATTTTTCCAAATCCCAAGCGACACTAATCAGCGTTTAGCACTCGGTTTTGGAATGATCATTTTGTTTTCTATTTTTCTGGGAATCTTTTTGGAGAAATATGTTTTGATGGCTATTCCGATGCTATTTTTAGTAGGGTATGTTGTCATAGTCGATTATAAAAAGTTGTTTTTCTTAATGCTTTTTTTAATCCCTTTTTCAGATGCTTATCCTATATTTGGTGGGATGTCCTTGGATTTACCTGCCGAACCCTTGATTGTAGCCCTGATGTTTATTTTTGGATTGTTTAGTTTAGTGAATTGGAAGAAATTTAATATCGGATTTCTGAAATCACCGATTACTCTATTGTTAATTATACATTTGACTTGGATGTTTCTTACCGTTGTCTTTTCTCAAAATATAATGGTTTCTTTAAAGTTTTTCTTATCTAAATTGTGGTATGTCGTTGTTTTTTATTTTATGACAGGGTATGTTTTGAAAACTAAAAAAGATTATAAACAATTTTTCTGGTTTTCGTTTTGGGGGATATTTATAACGGTTTTGGTTATTTTGTTTCGGCACGCACTACATGGTTTTACTTTCAAATCTGTGAATTTTATTTTACAACCTTTTTACAGTAATCATGTTAAGTATTCTACTTTGTTGGCTCTTTTTACACCTATGATATGGTGGGCTATTAAGTGGTATAAAAAGTTTTCTTTGATTTGGTGGTTTTTAGTTTTTGCTTTAGGGGTTTTTGTATTGGGGGTTCAGTTTTCGTACACTCGTGCGTCTATTTTATCAATTCCGATGGCTATTGGAGCCTATTTTATTATTAAATATAGATTTTTGAAGTTGGCAGTATATGTAAGTATGGTTGCTGCCGTTATTGGTATTTACTTCTTGGTTGCAAATAATAAATATTTGGACTATGCTCCAAATTTTGAAACTACAATTACGCATCAGTCTTTTGATGAATTGGTTAATGCAACTTATGAAGGTAAAGATATTTCAACTATGGAAAGAGTTTATCGTTGGGTAGCAGGAGGATTTATGGTGAGAGAAAGACCTTTTCTGGGATTTGGACCAGGAAATTTTTATAATTTTTATACATTTTTTACAGTATCGTCTTTCAAAACTAATGTTTCAGATAATCCCGAAAAATCAGGAACTCATTGCTATTATTTGATGACAGCTACCGAACAAGGCGTGATTGGATTTTTAATCTTTTTGATGTTAAATATTACAATACTTTTTCAAGGAGAAAGTGCTTATCATTCAACAACAAATCCTGATCAAAAACGTATGATAATGGCAGCACTTTTGGGCTTGATTATCATTACGGCTCATTTGATAATTAATGATATGATAGAAACCATTGAAACAGGTTCTTTTTTCTTTATTTTTGCATCGATGATTGTCATCAATCAATTAAAAGAAAAAGATACAGATACGCTAACTGAACACTCATCATGACTATAATAAAAAATATATTTCTTTTTTTCTTATTTTTCTCTACGAGCTTACTTTTCGGACAAAAGTTGAAGCTTGAAAAATTGGGAAGCGATATCAATACAGAGTATGATGAGATAACTCCTGTCTTGAATAAAAAAGGAGATATTTTATGTTTTACACGGTTAGGGTATCCCGATTTTGAAAAAACATTGTATGAAAATGGCGTAAATTTACATACAAGTTTATCCCGAAGAAGATATCGTAAAAAAATAGCATCTATTTTTTCTAAAATTGCAGATTATAAAATAAATAAACCTTTTGATTCAAATTTCAATCAAGATATTTGGATTGCTTATGGTCATAAAAATAATTTTCATACGTTAACTCATCCAGGTTATCCATTAAATAACGCTTTGCCTAATAGTTTGTGTGCTTTCACACCTGATCAAAAGTCTGCTATCCTGATTAATCAATTTGCCCAAGATGGGGGTATGAAAAAAGGTTTTTCTATTACTCGTAATAGAAATAATAGTTGGTCTTTTCCTGCCCCAATTACCATTCAAAATTTCAAAAATAATGGTACAGATGTTGGCTTAACGTTGAATAACGATGGACAGATAATTGTGTTGACATTAGAAAATGATCAAGGAATGGGCGGGGCTGATTTGTACGTAAGTTTTAAAATAGGTAATGATACTTGGGGAACTCCTAAAAATCTTGGCTCTAAAATAAATTCTCGTTATCGTGAAACCACCCCCTTTTTATCAGTGGATAATCAAACGCTTTATTTCTCTTCCAATAGGCCAGGTTCTTTGGGAGGAAATGATATTTACTATGCCAAGCGGCTTGATGATACTTGGACGCATTGGTCCAATCCTGTGCGGATGGATGCCCCTATCAATTCGACAAGTGATGATAGTCAACCGTACTTTTGTACTTTGAACGGCTATTTATATTTTACTTCAAAAAGAGATGGCTCTAGTGATATTTTTAGAGTGCGAATTGCCAAGGAAGTGAAAAATTCAGTAACCGTATATGGGGATATCTTGAATAAAAAAACAGAAGAATTGGTCAAAGGAGCCAAGGTTTGGGTTGGAGATGCTCGTATGAAAAATTATAAGCAGATTTATCTTTCCGATAATGGAAAATATTCGATAGATGTTTCAAAAGGTCATCCAATTGATATTTATGCAGAAAAAGATGGATATTTTCATAAAATAAGTAGTATTGAATTTAAAAAAGATTATCTTTATTTTAGAGATTATAAAGTAGATTTATTTTTAGAAAAAATCGAAAAAGGAACTAAAATACAAACTAAACCTATTTATTTTAAACGAACTACCGCTTCCATTTTGCCTATTTCATATCCAGCACTTGATGAATTGGCAAAATATTTAAAGGAACATAGAAATTATTATGTCCGCATTGATGGGCATACAGATAATAATGGCACACCCGATATTTTAGAGAAGTTGTCAAAAGAAAGAGCAGAAGCAGTGAAAGAATATTTGGTTTATAAAAAATTTATTCATCCAATGAGATTAACGACGGAAGGGTTTGGGGGAACACAGCCTGTCAATGATAATTCGACAGATGAATTAAGAGCAAAAAATAGAAGAGTAGAAATCACCATAGAAACGGTCAGTACATTATGATATCAAAAACTTTAGCACATATTATTTCTGTTGTTTTTCATCCGTTGTTGATGGTGACATATATGTTGATTTTATTGATGAATATCAATCCATATCTTTTTGGCTATAATTCTATTCAGGGTAATTTTAAACTCGTTTTACTCGTATTTGCATCTACTTTTATTATCCCTTTGTTTGGTGTATTGATTATGAAACAGATTGGTTTGATTCAATCTTTTCAAATGAAAGATAAATTGGAGCGTGTCGGTCCATACATCTTGACTGCTATTTTTTACTTATGGATGTTTATCAATTTATACAATAATCCAACTATTCCGAGAGCATTTTCTACCTTTTTACTGGGGTCTGTTATTGGTCTTTTTGTTACTTTTTTTATTAATATCTTTTTGAAGATAAGTGCACACACGGTAGGGATTAGTGGATTGATAACTATGGTGGGTATTACGTTATTTTATTTTAGCTATGGTACTTTTGGATTATCTTTGGGTGATTTTGGAGTGATTCATATTTCCTTAACGACCTTATTGATTACGATTATTTTAATAGGGGGTATTGTAGGTACTGCTCGATTGATTTTGAAAGCACATACTTCCCAAGAAATTATCTTAGGATATATGGTAGGTTGTATGAGTCAATTATTAGCATTTAGTTTATTATTTTAAGCAATTTATAATTAGCATTATGGTTTCTTCGGAAAATATTATCAATTTTAAGAAAGGAAGATTATCTAAAAAAACACTTTTAGATTTATATATAAAATTATTAACTCCACGAATGATAGAAGAGAAAATGTTGATTCTTCTTCGTTCTGGAAAAATCAGTAAATGGTTTTCGGGGATAGGGCAAGAAGCTATATCCGTTGGCGTAACTGCTGCCTTGGATTCGGATGAGTATTTGTTTCCTATGCATCGAAATTTGGGCGTTTTTACTACCAGAGATGTACCTTTTGAGAGATTATTTGCACAATGGCAAGGTAAAGACTTAGGGTTTTCAAAGGGTAGAGATCGGTCTTTTCATTTTGGTACACAAGATTATAATATTGTGGGTATGATTTCTCATTTGGGACCACAACTTTCTTTGGCAAGTGGGGTGGCTTTATCCAATTTATTGAAAAATAAGAAAAAAGTGGCCGTAGCGTTTACAGGTGATGGTGGAACGAGTGAAGGGGAATTTCATGAAGCACTCAATACTGCGGCTGTTTGGAAATTGCCCGTTTTATTTATCATTGAAAATAATGGATATGGACTATCTACTCCTTCCACAGAGCAATTTGTTTGTAAAGATTTGGCAGATCGTGGTTTGGGATATGGAATGGAATCTCATATAATTGATGGCAATAACATTCTTGAAGTTTACAACTCTATTCGTAAAATTGCTGCGGATGTTCGTAAAAATCCAAGACCAGTTTTGGTGGAGTGTAAAACGTTTAGAATGCGTGGTCATGAGGAAGCAAGTGGCACTAAATATGTTCCTAAAAAATTGATGAACGCTTGGGCATTAAAAGATCCTATTTCAAATTATGAGCAATATTTATTATCTGAGGGTATCTTATCGGAGAATATGATTTTAGAAATTAGAAATTCTATCAAAGAAAAAATAAAAGATGGATTGGC
>CAZOHX010000043.1:0-10729 GCA_964579315.1 uncultured Saprospiraceae bacterium | reverse complement strand
ATTGAGCCCCCGTGGTCAATGCAAATAAAAATCCAGAACAAGCCGCATTTAAATCATAGCCAAATGCATTTTTGATACCTACTTTATCACAAGCGATATTTGCAGTATCAGGAAAAACCATATCTCCCGTAACAGTTGCACAAATCACTAAATCCACATCATCTGGACTAGTATTTGTTTTTTTCAATAATACTTGAATGGCTTCTGCAACTAAATCAGATGCTGCTTTATCCTTGTCTTTTAAGATATGTCTTTGTTCTATACCTGTTCGTGTACGAATCCATTCATCATTGGTATCCACCATTTTTTCTAAATCGTGATTGGTAAGTATATCTGGAGGTAAATATCCGCTAACGCCAGTAATTACAGCACTTAAGTTCATCCTAAAAGTTTTAAAAATTTAAATTTATAGTGCTGTAAGGGAACAGCTTTAATCAAAAGAAGCACAAGGTAAAAAAATTATTGAATCTTCCAAAATTTGTAAAAAGGAGATAAATAAGACAATTTATTTTTCTTATATGAGTTTTTTATATACTTTGGTATGCTTTTTGCAATATACTAAATACTAATCCGCTTATTTAATGAACATACTCACTATTATGAAACATTTAAAAATATTATTGCTAGCACTTATCATTCCATATATGGGGTTTTCAGAAGAAGTTCCATTCTTTAAAGGATCTATCGCAAGTGTGAAAACAAAAGCAAAAGAAGAAGGTAAGTTATACATTTTAGATTTCTATGCTAAATGGTGTTTGCCATGTAAATTCATGGAAGAAAATACTTATTCTGACTCCAGAGTTTTAGAATATTTCAAAAATTCATACATTCCTGTTAAAGTTGATATCGATGATTTTGATGGATATGCTTTAAAAGAACAATTTAACGTTACTGTTCTTCCAACCATCATGATTTTTGATGCCAAAGGTGTTTTATTGGAAAGATATGAAGAAACAATGCCACCTAGTCAATTTATTGAAATTTTAAAAAAGTTTGAACATAAAAAAGGTGTACCAACTCCTGTAATACCACAACCTTATGATGGGGGTATTGACGTAGCGGGTGTCCCAAGTGCAACACAACCCACATTTTCTCAACCTACGGTGACTCCTAGTTACAGTCATGAAGTTATTTCATCTCCCGTAGTACAGCCAACCTTTACAGAAGATGTAATAACAGAAAATACAACAACTTATCCCGACCCAACCGAAGACGATTTAACTCCAGTCAACGATAATTTATATGAATTTTCTTCTCACCGTCCATCTTACCAAGGATGGGGTGTACAAGTAGGTATTTATGCACAATATGCAAATGTACTTAGAGAAGTGGAACGTTTTCAAAATATGTACCAAGAGCCGATTATGGTAAATATTTCTAACTTTAACGATAGAACTGTTTATAGATTATTACTTGGAAATTTTAAATCAGAAATGGAAGCTCAATCCTTTAAGACAACCGTCAAAGATGGTGGATTATCTGATGCTTTTGTGAAGGATTTAAAAAAATTGGACTAATCTGAATAAAATATAAAATCTAAAAGATACTAAAAGCAAGTCAGGATTCTGGCTTGCTTTTTTTGTGCATTTCCCTAATGACACTTAAAATAATCAAAAGGCTCCAAACAAGTATTACATTGATAAAGAGATTTGCAAGCCGTAGAACCAAATTGAGAAAGCAACTTAGTATCATGAGAGTTACATCGTGGACAAGCAACAGATTTTTTATCTGAAAAGAGAACTGATTTATCCATAGTGCTTTCCACAGGTGGAGCTATACCATATTGCTTAAGTTTTTTACGACCTTCATCAGTCATCCAAGCTGTTGTCCAAGCAGGTGAAATTTGAGAAACGACTTTTACGTTTCGATAACCCTGTTCTTCAAGGATTTTTAAAATATCAGCTTCAAAAGTCAATGTTGCAGGACAGCCCGAATAAGTCGGCGTAATGGTTACAACCAATTGTTCATCCACCCAATGTACATTTCTCAAAATTCCAAGATCCACAATGGATAATACAGGGATTTCTGGATCATAAACATTGGATAATATTGAAAAAATGACGGCTGTATCCATGGCTACCATGTCATATTAGGATAAGCCCGTTGTAAAAACTGCATTTCTGATAGTAAATGACCGAAATATTCTGAATGTTGTCCATTTTTTCCGCCTTTTTGATGTCCTTCTTTTTCAGGAACGTCTAAAGTAGCTATTTTTAATATATTTTGAATTTC
This sequence comes from uncultured Saprospiraceae bacterium, assembly GCA_964579315.1. GTDB lineage: Bacteria > Bacteroidota > Bacteroidia > Chitinophagales > Saprospiraceae > CAMZLN01. The sequence continues at coordinate 8,497 of CAZOHX010000043.1, read as the reverse complement.
AGACTTCCAAACAGGTCTCAATGACTCCAAATCATATCCGATTCCCGCCTTTGCCATAATTGATTCTGAAAGCGTTGGTAAAAATAGTTCGTTGGCATAATCACACAATTCATTGATAGCTGCTTGCACTTTTTGATGGCTCAATTCAGTACCATCACCCAATCGAATCAGCCATTCACTACTAAATTTGACATGATAATCTACTTCTTTAATGGCTTTTTCTGCAATAGCTGCCAATCGTGTATCTGCACTATGGGTCAATGATTTTAGAATCAATTGATGAAAAACATCAAAAAATAATTGTCTTACAATAGTATATCCAAAATCAGTATTGGGATACTCCACCAAAAGTACATTTTTATATTCCCACTCATTCCTAGTAAATGCCAATTGATCTTCATTCATATCAGTGACCCCCAACGATTGAGCATATTGATACCACATTTCAGCCTGACCTATTAAATCCAAAGCAATATTGGTCATAGCAATATCTTGCTCTAAAGCAGGTCCATGACCACACCACTCAGACAATCGTTGACCCAAAATCAAGTCATTATCAGCTAGATGCAGCAATAAATTATATAAATGTTGTTTATTTCGCATGATTACATATTTTTTACTTCCTTAGGAATATCGTAAAAAGATGGGTGTCTGTAAATTTTATTTTTTGCTGCTTCAAAAAGCATATCATTATCTTTAGGATCTGTAGCAAAAATATTTTTTGATTCTACCACCCAAATACTTGCCCCTTCATTTCTACGTGTATAGACATCTCTTGCATTTTCAATGGCAATTTCATAATCAGGAGCATGCAGGCTTCCAACATGCTTATGACTCAAACCGTTTTTACTTCTTATAAAAATTTCCCAAAGTGGCCATTCAGATTTATTCATAATTAATTTTTTTTTGGTTATCAACTTAATAAGAATATATATTACACACTCAACTGATTTTGTTTCTTTTTAGCATATGCGACAGCTGCTTCACGCACCCAAGTCCCCTTTTCGTGAGCATCTACTCGATCTTTTATTCTCTGTTTATTACAAATGCCATTTCCTTTCACAACGCTCCAAAATTCAACCCAATCTATCTCCCCAAAATCATAATGACCACGCGTTTCATTCCATTTTAAATCTGGATCAGGTATTGTCAAACCGAGATATTCCGCTTGCGGCACAGTAGCATCGATAAAAGCTTGGCGTAATTCATCGTTGGTTTTTCGTTTGATTTTCCATTTTACAGAATTTCCAGTATGGGGAGAATCCGCATCATGAGGACCAAACATCATCAAGGAAGGCCACCACCATCGATTGATAGAGTCTTGCGCCATTTGTTTTTGAATGGGAGTGCCTTGACACATTTTGATTAATAATTCATAACCTTGTCTTTGATGAAAAGATTCTTCCTTACAAATACGCACCATTGCACGAGCATAAGGTCCAAAAGAAGTTCTTTGTAGAGCCACTTGATTCATAATTGCTGCACCATCCACTAGCCATCCGATTGTACCAATATCAGCCCAATTCAAAGAAGGATAATTAAAAATACTAGAATATTTAGCTTTCCCTGTGTGCAATTGATGGATTAATTCATCTCGATTGATTCCCAACGTTTCAGTAGCACTATATAGATATAAGCCATGACCAGCTTCATCTTGAATTTTCGCTAACAAGATAAGTTTTCGTCTTAAGGTAGGAGCTCTTGTCACCCAATTTCCCTCTGGCAACATTCCCACTATTTCAGAATGAGCATGTTGAGACATTTGACGAATCAAAGTTTTACGGTAAGCTTCAGGCATCCAGTCTTTTGGCTCGATTTTCACTTCCGCATCTATTTTCTTTTGAAAATTTACTTCATGTTCTGACATATCTAGAGTATTTTATACAAATATATGCATTTTTCGTCTAAAAAACGAACGTTTGTTCGTAAAAATCAAAAGATGTAAAAATCAAAAGATTTCAATACCCCTTATTGAACAATAGTTTCCAAGAAATCAAGCTTTTTCGGATAATCAGTGGTATAATGTAACCCCCGACTTTCACGTCGCATGGATGCCGCTCTAGTCACTAGAAATGCTACTGTAATGAGATTTCTCAATTCACAGAGTTGAGGAGAAACAGTCGATGTGGCATATAAGGATTCCGTTTCACGATAAATCAACCAAACTCGATCGCTTGCTCTTTTTAAACGAACATTGGATCTAACGATGCCCACATAACTGGACATAATTTCCTTAATTTCTTTAATACTTTGAGTGATTAAAACCAATTCTTTTGGATCCGTAGTACCATCCACTTTCCATTCGGGAATTCCTTTTTTAATTTGAATATCATCAATCGTTTTGACAATATTTTTAGCAATCCGATGAGCAAAAACCATTGCTTCCAAAAGAGAATTGGATGCCAAACGATTTGCTCCATGCAATCCCGTGGAAGTACATTCGCCACAGGCATATAAATTTTGAATTGAACTGGCTCCGATTTCATCCACTTTCACACCTCCACACATGTAGTGACAAGCAGGCACAATAGGAATCATCTGTTTAGCAACATCAATCCCAATACTTAGACATTTCTCATAAATATTTGGAAAATGTGCCACAAATTTATCCATATCCAAGTGACGACAATCGAGATACATATTTTCAACACCACGCACTTTCATTTCATTATCAATGGCTCTTGCAACAATATCTCTAGGAGCCAAAGATCCACGCTCATCATAATTGTACATAAACTCTTCCCCTTCGGATGTCTTCAAAACACCACCAAAACCACGAACTGCTTCAGAAACTAAAAAATCAGGATTATCCCCAGCGGGATTATATAGAGCCGTAGGATGAAATTGTACAAATTCCATATTTTCCATACGCCCTTTTGCACGATACATCATTGCCATTCCATCTCCAGTCGAAACAATGGGATTGGTAGTAGATCGGTATATTTGTCCAGCGCCCCCTGTAGCAAGCACTACTTTTCTTGCCAAAAAAGTTTGAATATCATTGTTTTTTTTATTCAATGCATATGCTCCATAACACTCTATATCAGGAGTTACTCTAGTGACAACATGCCCTAATTGATGTTGCGTAATCAAATCAATAGCGTAATAATGTTGTAAAAGTCTGATATTAGAATAAGATTTTGCCTTAGCAATCAAAGCACGTTCTATTTCTGCCCCAGTAATATCTTTATAATGCAAAATTCTATTTTCAGAATGACCTCCTTCCTTTCCAAGATCATAACCTTTTTTATTATTTTTATCAAAACGGGTTCCCCATTTAATTAATTCTTTTACACGTGAAGGCCCTTCTTTGACTACGATTTCAACAATTTTTTCATCACATAATCCATCTCCCGCATCCAATGTATCGGCTATATGCTTTTGATAATCATCTGTATCTTTATTCCAAACGGCTGCCACGCCGCCTTGAGCATATTTTGTGTTGCTTTCTTCTAAATTATTTTTGGACATAACCGTAATTTTCAAATCACTACGTTTTTTCGCAATTTTAATTGCCAAGGTAAGTCCAGCTACTCCAGAGCCTATGATTAGTACATCAGATTTTATCATCTGTAAATCTTTTAATTATAAAAACATCTAAAGATACGAAGATGAAAGGAAATGGATTTATAATTTGATAGGTTTTTAAAAAATTGGTTTCCTCTTAGTTTTGCACAAATTGTAGAAATCTAAAACTCGAGTAAGATGTATGGCAAAATTTGGCTGCATATAAGCTTTAGAAAAATTAGACCATCTACCATCTACTTGGTGACTACTAGACAGGATAGTTGGCGTAAATGAAACCCCAATGTTCCAATTTTTATTTATTTTATATTCAAAACCTAGCAAAAATCCAACTCCTAAATTAATTCTTCGGCTCGTTGATCGTCCAAACATTGCCCTAGAATACTGTCCTTCAAGTTTCAATCCATAGATCAAATCAAATCTTTTTTTTAGTTGAATATGATTTTCATTTCCAATGCTCAACATAGAAGTATGCCACAAGGAAGCCGAGCCCGTAAAACCAAAATCAACACGTCGAAACTTATTCTTTGAAACTTGTTTTTTATAGATAAAACTAATTGCAGGCAAAGAAATACCATTGCCATAGACTTTAAAATGTTGATATTTTACTCCGAATTGAGATTCATAATGCTCTTGTGCAGAAACAGAAAGGAAAAGAAAAGATAAGAATAATACTCCAAATATTTTTTTCATAACAACTGTATTTTGATGACGAATTACTTCAAAGAGTAAAATGTGATCAAAAAGGTTGTTAATGCACTACATTCAATAGATTAATAGCCATCCATCAAATACATCGTGCCATTCATCTCAAAAGCACTAATTCTACGTTTATCCGTTAAATACAAAAAGACATCACCTTTGGTTGTAGTAAACGCTATTTGAAAACGATCGCCCCCTTTTTTCATCGTTTTATCCTCTCGTTCTTTCCACTTTTTTATTTTGAGTTTCTTTTCAATGATTTGCTCTTCGCCCATATCATTTTGAACTTGCTTTCTCAAAACAACATAATAAGTTTTTACGATTTTAGTTTTGATTTTATATTGCGGTTCTTCTGCTACTTCTTCTTTAGCATCTTTATCTTTTTCAGTTTCCTTGGTCATCTTTTCGTCTTCTTCTTCCGTATCTTCATCTTCCCCCACTTCAATGTTAAAATCTTTTTTCTTTTTCTTTCTTCTTCTAATTTTTTTCTTTTTTTCAATAATTTTGATGTCTTCAACAAAAGATATAGATAGACTATCGCTTTGTAAGATACGATTATGCTTATTCCCCGTATCCAATCCAACTTCAAAATATGGATAAATTTTAGTACCCCAAATAGAATCAGGATGTTCTACAAAGACATCCCATTTATCTGTATAATATTTTTTATCAGATTCATAAACTTCATCAGATTTTTCAGGCAGCATAAATATTAGCTCATCGTCATCTTTGGACGCTTTAAAAACCAAGGCATCGACAAATCCAGGTCCAGTCAGTATCACTTTTAAATGTCCCGCTTTCAAAACATCTTTTGCATTCATAAGCGATAATTTAAAACCATATTTAGTAGGATCAATGGTACCAATATTGTAGGCAGCTGTCAAGTCTCCCCCTTTCACATAGAGATAATTACCTGAAATCCCAAAAGAGTACTCATCCGCTTCTAACTCTTGAGAATCACCATCTGTAGTTTCCATCGCAGATGGACGAAACAAATATCCTATCAAATCAGATGGGTCATAAAAGTGCTTATCTGTCAAATATGAATAATCAACATTTTGCCCATAAATAGAAAGACTAAACAGCATTCCAAATAAAAAAGAAAATAATTTCATCGATTTATGTTTATTAATTTACGTAAATTTAAGACCTGACAAGCATCATGATTACCCAATAGCATCTGTGACCGCAGTTCTAATTTCTGCTTCAAATTTATCCACAGAATTCACCAGTTTTTCACCTTTTTTCAATATTTCTTTAACAAATTTTTTGTCTTCCAAATCCATAGAATTAACTTTTACATTCATAAAAGCACCATGAATAGCCGCTCGTACACATAAGGCTCCTACACCTCCGTCTGTAATAGAATTTCGATTGCCATTTTTTGTCATATATCTAATCAAATCAAATGATGATGCACAAACTTTCATCACTTTAAACGGTACTTCTATGGCATATTTAGTAGCATCTTGCATTGTCTGTTTACGAATAGTTTTTTCTTCATCCGAACCCTTTGGCAATCTTACAGCTTCAATAATGCCATTAAAAGCCTTGGTGTCTTCATCTACAAGTGCCAACAATTGATCTTTTATAGCTTGACCTTGCTCTGCCCATTCCGAAAACTCTTCCCAACGATCATCCCAAACACGTCTATTCCCTGATATATTAGCAACCATCGTGCCTAATGCTACTCCTAAGGCTCCTACATAAGCAGAAATAGAGCCACCGCCTGGAGCCATACTTTCAGAAGCCGTTTCATTTGCAAAATCTGGCAAAGTCATATCAAGTAATGGAGTCTTTAGCTCATTTCTCAATTGATATTCAATTATTTTCTTATTTGGATCAAAAGGACCTAACTCATCTAATCCTAAAGATTTGACAGCAATATGAATAATTTCCTGTTCTGATACCCCGAGAGATCTTCGTTGCTTTCGCAAATAAAATTTCCCAACATCGAGCATCACCTTCAAAGGAACCAATCCAACCAACTCAGAGCCAGTCACTCTCAAACCATTTTTATTAGCACTTTTTCTTACTTCTTCAAAAGCTTTTTGCAAAGAAGTTTTATTAATATCTGTAATATTCATAGAAATCTGAGCCTGCTCATATTCATCAATATACCACCCAATGGCCTTTACGCCCTTACATGAACCCGCTTTTCTTAATGGATTTCCATCCTTGTCTTTTAATATTTTTCCATTAACTTTATTGCCTTCTCTTTTGATACGTCCTTTTTCACGAATATCAAATGCTATTGAATTGGCTCTACGAACTGACTTTGTATTTAGATTTACATTATAAGCAATCAAAAAATCTCTTGCACCAATAGCGGTTGCCCCAGCGTGAGCATTAAATTTTGCAGGGCCATAATCTGGTTTCCAATTGGAGTCATTCAACTTTTTAGGCAATGCTTCATATTCTCCCGCCCTAACTGTTGCTAGATTTTTCCATTCAGGTCTAGTTGCAGCAGACTCATACATATAAAACGGGATTTCCAAGGCAGTTCCAGCCATTTTTCCCAATTTATGGGCATATTCTACTACTTCATCCATAGAAATATTGGAGATAGGTATTAATGGACACACATCCGTTGCCCCCATTCTAGGATGCTCACCAGAATGTTTACTCATATCAATTATCTCACTCGCTTTTTTAATCGCCAAGAAAGCCGCATTGATAACAGGCTCTGGTTCTCCTACAAAAGTCACTACGGTACGATTGGTAGCCTTACCAGGGTCAACGTCCAACAATTTTACGCCTTCAACGGATTCTATTTCATCCGTTATTTGCTTTATTATAGACATATCCCTTCCTTCACTAAAATTGGGGACACATTCAATCAATTGCTTTTCAATCATAATTTTATTTCTATTTTTTTTAAAATCAAAACGAATTTAAGCAAATAATTGGAATAGGTGATAATTTACATAAATTTGTATTTCTAAAAATAGAAAATTGAATAAAAATCGTAAAACATATCTATTGGTGACCTTGGGTTGGTTTATTATAGTAGCTATACTAGGTTTGACGATACGTACGCTATATGTATATCCCATTGGATTCAATTACAAATACATTTTACACGCCCATTCGCATATCGCTTTTTTAGGATGGGGTTTTAATGCTTTGATGATAGGTCTTCTTTCCAAGTTTTCAAAACGACCACAATCATATGACAGACTATTTTGGATGACTCAAATTTGTATTTTTGGATTTGGGATTGGATTTTTAACCCATGGATATCATATCATCTCAATCACTTTTTCCACTTTATTTTTATTTGTATCCTATTTTTATGCCTTTCGATTAAATAAAGAACTCAATACCCAAGGAAAAACACCAACCGTAAAATTTGCCAAATCGAGTCTATTTTATTTAGTAATTGCAAGCATTGGTCCTTGGGCAATGGGACCGATTATGGCTATGAAAATGATTCATTCCATTCCATACTTTTTAGGAATATTTTTTTATTTACATTTTACCTACAATGGCTTTTTTGTAATGGCGATGATTGCTCTATTATTTAAACAAATGGAAGATGATGGAATAGAATTGCCTAAAAATGCTACTCAAAATTTTTATTATTGGACCAATATAGCCGTAATTCCTACTTATGCCTTATCTACTCTATGGGTCAAGCCACATTTTTTAGTGTATTTTATCGCTTTTGTTTCATCTGCCATTCAGTTGATCGCTTTTGTTCGTTTTTATCCAGCAATAAGAAATGTCTTTCAAGAATGGCAATCTACATTGTCAAAATTAGTGAAACGATTATATTTTTTAGCATTTTGGATTTTTGGAATAAAACTTTTTATACAGTTGTGCTCTGCCTTTCCCATAATTGCTGATATTGGATACAAATTAAAGAGTTATTTTGTCATAGGATATTTACATTTAATATTTTTAGGTTTGTTTAGTCTCTTTTTTATTGGATGGCATATTCACAATAAAGGGTTTAGAGAAAATATTATTTCAAAAATCGGGATTTATCTTTTTATCATTGGATTTCTGTTGACAGAAATTATTCTATTTGGAAACGGATTTTTAAATTGGGCAAGACTCGGCATTATTCCGAAATCTACTACCTTAATGTTTTATTTTTCAATATTCTTACCCATTGGATTAATTACTTTTTGGATTGGACAATCATCTCATAAAAATCAACCATGAAAAATTCTTACAAAAATCTTATACAGCAAAGTTATCAATTTCCACAAAATGGATTTGACTTAAAAAATGATAGCCTTACTTTTTATGGTATTTCAATCCA
>CAZOHX010000042.1:0-10740 GCA_964579315.1 uncultured Saprospiraceae bacterium | reverse complement strand
TTCATATTTATCCCTTTCAGGGATTGATGCGATTCAGCTCAGCCTACCCTTTATGATGTGGAAAAACATATATTAAATCAACAAATTAAAACAAAAACTAAAAATCATCAAAGCAATTTTACAATAATAAGCATATTTTTCAACATCTTTGTCTTAATGTAGGTGGATATATGTATTCTGGTGTTTAATTGATAAATAATTTAATATATTTGGCTACTTAACTTACAGAAAGAACAATAAAAGGAATAAACAATTGCCTAATTTGTGAAAAAGATAGCAGACTTCTTGATTTATAGTAATCTTTGGATTGCAATGTGTGCGGTTGCCATGCTTTGGCAGACGGAATGGCTTTTGACACAACACTTATTTTTAGATTCACTGACTGGCTTTGTTTTTTTTTCCACACTCTTTTTATATGCAATTCACCGTTTAACGGGAGTGAAAAAATTGGATATCAATCTCTTTAACCCACGCTTTGAAACTATCCGAAAATTTGACATCCACATATTATTATATGCTTGTATTGGTCTATTAGGTACGATTTACTACTTTTTTCAATTTGACATTTCATTTCAAATTAAATTATTTATTCCATCACTGTTATCGCTGGGCTATGTGATTCCATTCATTCGAGGTAAGAAACGACTTCGGGACTTAAATTATGTCAAAATCGCACTTATTAGTATTGTTTGGTCTTGGATCACGGTTATTATTCCAATATATTACTATCCCCAACTTACATTTACAAGGATTATAATATATATGACTTTGGCAAGAGCCATATTTGTTTTTGCCATTACCCTACCGTTTGATATTCGAGATTTGAGTATTGATAAAAGTCAAAATGTAGCTACTATTCCGCTAACTTTTGGACTAAATGCTACCAAAAAAATCGGATATTATAGCTTGATAGTACTAGGAGTATTTTATGCTTTGATTTTCAAAAATGGAGTTTACAGTCCTTTACAATTTTCAGGAATGCTTATCTTTATAGGAATAATTTTCTTATTAATTTATAAAAGCCATGAAAAACGACATGATTATTTTTTCTCCTTTTTGGTAGATGGTACCATGATTCTAGGATTTTTAATAATCTACTTTTTAGGAATAATATGACTATCTTCTCCTCCTTGGAAACTTAAATTCTTTCTGATATTTTGCTTTTGCCCCACGCTTTAAGATATCTGTCACATCAGGATCAAAATACAGCATATTCAGTACGTCTGCAAATTGAATAATACTATTTCCTACATTCCAACTATCAATCAACATTCCACAAGAACTATCAATCAATTTTTGATCATTTTGTTCTTTGTAAGTCAAAATAGGTAAGCCAAAAGAAAGGGCTTCCGAAATAATTTTTTCGATATTTTTTTGAGTAGGTAGTAGAATTAGTGCAGCATTTTTATAAGCATTGGTCACTTCTTCTTGATGTTCTAAATCAATGACCTGCACATTATCTTGCAGATTGTAATTATGAATTAAAGCATGGAGATCTTTTAAATAAATTGCTTTTTCAACTACAATCAATTGGATTTTACTCAAATGCTTTTTGGTAAGCCCTTCTCGAAACAATCTAAACGATTCTAAGGATGACTTAATTTCATCGCCCATTACAAATGAGCCTAGCGTGATTACTATAAAAGGTTGATTCATATCAATTATGTTGGGGGTTAATCCTACATTTATACAAGGTTTTCAAAGATATGTTGCTTCCTTTATATTTTCTTTTTCAAAATACTGTGACATCAATTTTTCAAGATTTTGACAAGATTATTTTCAAATATTGGATCAATGGATTCAAAAAATCCAAGTCATCATCACTGATCGAAATAGATAAATGAGCCTTTTCATAAATAGGTAATCTTTTTGATAAATGAGCCTTGATAAAAATATTCAAATCATATTGATTGTCAAATTTAGCAATCATAGGTCGCTTTGATTTTTCACTTAATAATCTCAACATCAACAGTTTCACATTTGTATCTAAAAAAATCACTATACCATTTTTCAAAAGAATATCCATGTTACGTGACGCACAAGGTAATCCGCCACCTGTTGCCACCACCAAATTGTTCATTTCTGAAATCTTATGAATGGCTTGAGTTTCCAATTTTCTAAAATATGCTTCTCCATGCTCTGAAAAAATCGAAGAAATAGATTTTTCTGACATTTTTTCGATGTAAGTATCTGTGTCTATAAAGCGAAAATCAAGCTTTTTGGCTATTTTTTCTCCCAAAAACGATTTTCCAGAGCCCATATAGCCAACTAAAAATACCTTATTAAATTTTCGACTCATTTCTATTTCTAATTCTTATAAAATCTACTAACTTTACGAAAATTTTAGTAAAAAGATATAATACACAGATTCTTATTACATCATCAACAAAATTTCAAATTATAAGTTATGAAATATTTTTTATATACCATTTTACTTTTTGCGATAAGTTGTACTTCAAACGACCCACAAAATAAAAGAGAAACCTTATCTTCCGTAAAACCGAGTGAGGGAAATAGAGTTGCGGATATTATTAGAAATCCCGTCACTGCAAATAAACCACTAGATACGACCCACGTAGCTAAATTTGAATTTGAAGAAACATTATTTAATTTTGGTACCGTAAAAGAAGGAGATAAAGTAGAACATGTATTTAAATTTAAAAATGTAGGTACTGTTCCTTTGATTATTAGTCATGCAAGATCCACCTGCGGATGTACCGTACCTAAATGGCCCAAAAATGCCATTGAGCCAGGTGCTACAAGTGAAATCAGTGTCACTTTCAACACTATAAAGAAACCAAACAAACAAAAAAAACCAATTATTATTACCTCCAATGCCTACCCATCTATTGTCAAAGTATATCTCGAAGGATTTGTAACACCTGATCCAGATATTGATAAAAAAATGATGGATGAATTGAAAAAAGGAGCAGGAAAATAATGATTAACATTTAGAAAATTAAACAAACAATTAATATGATTTTAAATTACATTTTATTACAGGCAGCAAGTGGACTTTCCAACTTAATCATGCCATTATTAATGATTTCAGTAGTTTGGTTCTTCTTTCTTCGTCCCCAAAAGAATAAACTCAATGAAGAAAAGACGTTTCGTGAATCCCTAAAAAAAGGAGATGAAATCGTCACTCAAAGTGGAATGATTGGACAAATTGTCAATATTGGAGACGGGGTTATTACCCTACAAATTGGAAATAAAGGGACAGTCAAAATTTTACAAAGTGCGGTTTCAAAAGAATTAACAGATAGTTATAATAAATAAGTCTCTTGACAAAAAACACAAATAAAGTCCAATTTTGGTCTTCTGACAAAGGAGTCCTAGTCATCTGTATTGGAATTTCTATGATTTTTTGGATTTTCGTCAAGTTATCTAAATCCTACTTTACAGAAATAGATGTTCCTATTCAATATGATATCTCATTGGATAGAGCGTTTTCTGCTCCACCACCTACTGACATAGTTGCTCAAGTCAGCGGAAATGGTTGGGATTTATTTTTTCTTTCCCTTTCTAAAATTCCAAGTCTTCATCTTTCCATTGATCCTGATTTGGAAAACCATATTTTCTCAAATAGAGATTTACAAAAAAAAATAAGTACTCTCCTCTCCACTAATATTGTTGTAAATGATATTAATTATGACAATATTCATATTAAAACAGAACATCTTGAGAAAAGGAAAGTACCCATTCATCTTAAAACAGATATTCATTTTAAAAGTGGTCATTGGTTTAGTGATAAAATCAAATATCAACCCGATTCTGTCACTGTAGTTGGACCTTCATCTGAAATAAACCATCTTTCATTTTGGGATACACAACCGTTGGTGGTAAACGAACTTGAATCGACCATGAGTATAGATATTGGTTTAGAAAAGCCTATAAATGCAGAGGTAAAACTATCCCCCGAAACAATAAATGTAGAAATCCCTGTAGAAGAACAAACCGAAAAATCATTTTTTATTCCCGTTCAATACATCAATAATAAAGATTCTATCAAAATATTTCCTGCCAAAGTAAAAGTTTCTGCCACGGTAGGACTTAGTAAATTTGACAAATTAAACCTTCATGATTATGCCATTGTTATTGATTTTCAAAAAATAAAAGAAAATGGTAATCAAAATACGATTCCAGTGAGTTTACAACGCAAACCAGATTATGTACGTAATATTCAATTCAATCCATCTTTTATTGAATATTTCATTGTACAAAAAGATGTGAAGTAAAAAAGTAGGAAGTCCCCAATAAAAAAAGCCCCTCTGCCAAAAGCAAGAGAGGCCATCCCATAAACCGATTACATTTTAAATAACTTTCGTGCACACAAAATCGAATATGTGACACATATATTTTTTACAACTAAACATAGTTGTCAATATCAAATACAGTTCTATTAAATAGAAATTTTAAATCGGTAGGTTTTTATACAACACAAAGATAAGGCAAATAATCGGGAATAATAATACCCTGATATTGGTATTTTTTGAAATAGTTAATTTTATCTGTTTGAAAATGCCCTAAAGTTGAGAATTTGAGTCAGAATTGGCAATGCAATTCTTAGGTGATGAGTTTAGGTGCGAGGCTAACATATATCCCTTTTCATAAAGTAAAATCTATTTATGGAGAACAATCCAAGTCAACCGCTCAACTAATCCCAACGAAGTTGGGAATGGCTCAACCACTCAACCCTTAAATAAACCCCTGCGCCTTCATCCAATCATCATTATAAAGTTTGCCCAAATATCGAGTACCATGGTCATGAATAATCACCACCACCACATCATCTTTTGTCAGCTTGTCCTTCATTTGCAACAATCCCGCAAAAGCAGAGCCAGCAGAATAGCCCAAGAGCATTCCTTCTTCTTCTGCCAATCTTCTTGCCATCAACGCCCCATCTTTATCTGTTACTTTTTCAAAATGGTCAATCACACTAAAATCAACATTTTTAGGAATAATATCTTCTCCAATACCCTCAGTAATGTAAGAATAAATCTCTTTTTCATCAAAAATCCCCGTTTCGTGATACTTTTTAAAAACAGAGCCATAAGTATCGATACCCCACATTTGAATATTTGGGTTTTGTTCTTTTAGATATTTTCCCGTTCCAGAAATCGTCCCCCCTGTTCCAACACCAACTACGACATGTGTGACTTTTCCATCTGTTTGTTCCCAAATTTCAGGGCCCGTGGATAAATAATGTGCCTTTCGATTAGAAAGATTGTCATATTGATTCACCCAATAAGAATTCGGAATTTCCTTACTCAATTTTTCCGCTACTGCGTAATAAGACTTAGGGTCATCAGGTGTAACATTGGTCGGACAAACAATCACTTTCGCTCCCATGGCACGTAAGACATCAAACTTTTCAGGAGATTGCTTGTCACTTGTTGTAAAAATACATTTATATCCTTTGATAGTAGCCGCCAAAACCAATCCCATTCCCGTATTTCCAGAAGTACATTCTATAATAGTTCCACCAGGTTTAATTTTGCCCTCTTTCTCTGCATCTTCCAACATTTGGAGTGCCATTCTATCTTTTATGGAATGACCTGGATTTACTGTTTCAAATTTTACTAAAACCAATGCAGGAATATCTTCAATAACTTTATTCATCTTTATTAAAGGAGTATTCCCAATGGTTCCTAATATATTTTCGTAATATTTCATATTCAATTTGTGAGTGACTAAATTCTAAATCGGGTACAAAAGTACATCAAATAAGTTAATAAAGTTCTGAAAAAAAGATAATTTAAACAGGTGAGCAGATGAGCCTATATTTTTATATGATCAGCAATTTATCTACATAAGTAAGAAAACTCACATTTCGATACCAATAACCACTTCTGTTCCCATCGGATTACAATCCTGTTTTAAATCTATCACATCAAATGAATAAGCTTTTTGACATCTACGAGCAAACACTTCCAAACGATCTAGCGTAATTTGAATTCCTAGAGATTTTCGCTTATGAATTTTTTTTGCTTTGATTTGTCCAGCTTTTTCTCGACCGATACCATTGTCAATAATAGAAATTGTAATAAAATTTTCTTTTTTAGATGCTACAACAATCCTTAACTTTTTAGATCTATTTTTTAAAGGACTAAGTCCATGCCAGATTGCATTTTCAACAAAGGGCTGTAACAATAAAGGTGGTAATTTGGTAATGGCCGTATTTCGATTCTCTTTGATAACTATTTCATAATCAATTTCATTATTAAAACGAATATTTTCCATTTGCAAATACAATTCAATGGTTTGAAGTTCTTCTTCCAAAGAAACCGTAGAACGCTGTGAAAAATTGAGAATCTTACGAATGAGTTTTGAAAATTTATTTAAAAAATATACTGCATTTTCCTTTTGATTATCAATGATATATAATTTTATAGAATTTAGCGTATTAAAAATAAAATGTGGATTCATTTGAGATCGAAGGCTATCGACTTTCAATTCAGAAATTTGCTGTTCAAATTCTGATTCTATTTTTTGTGCCTGCTCTCGTTCTCTTACAACCATCAGCGTTTCCAATTCTTGGGTGACACGATTAATTTCAAATTCCAATTTTTTATTGATACTTTTTTTAAGTGCCTGATTTTCTTCCAATTGCTGAATCAACTCCTTTTGTGCAATGTTTTTTTCCTTTCCAACCAACT
Source organism: uncultured Saprospiraceae bacterium (assembly GCA_964579315.1). Taxonomy (GTDB): domain Bacteria; phylum Bacteroidota; class Bacteroidia; order Chitinophagales; family Saprospiraceae; genus CAMZLN01. The sequence continues at coordinate 4,081 of CAZOHX010000042.1, read as the reverse complement.
GTTGTTTATAGCCTAAACCAAGAGCAAAAAACATATTTTCAATCAATACGCCTATATAAAAAACCGAAAGACTTATCATAGTTTTTTCTTGCGTAAAGACACTTATAGCAATTGCGCCATAGGATGTAACAGAAAAAATAAAAGATCCAACCAATGCGTAAGTCCTCAATTGACTTCGAATATTATAAATAGCAATAAACAAATATACCGACATCGCTAGCATAAAAGGAAGATAAAAAACAATATAGAACTGCTCCAACAGCACTGCATTACCCATGAAAAAGCTAATACCTAATAGCAATAATCCCAAAGTAATCAATACTCTTACCGATAAAATAATATGTTTAAATTTTTTATAATTACTATTTTTTAAATTAACAAACTCAATCAGAAATAAAATATACACAATATTATAGAACCAAAATGTTGCGTATATGAAAATTCCCATCAAATATTCATCAACGTGATAGAATTTTCCAATCATTTCTTGTTGATGGGGTCGAACATGACCAAATGCTATCAAAAACAAGTAAAGACCATACAATAAGTATGATTTATCTTTATTTTGAAAATACATCACGAAATTGAAAAAACAAAAGAAAATAATAGCACCTAAGGCAAAATAGGAAAACCCACTTTGCTCTGGCCATTCTAATGCTTCATAAAATCCTCTAAAACTAAAATGCACTTAAAATTTGCTTAAAATTTCAACTAATTGACTCTTTTTTGCACGTGAAACAGGGATAGAACTATCATCTTCAAGTACCAAATAATGCCCCTCACTCTTTACATATTCAGAAACAGTATTAAGATTGACAAGATAAGAATTATGAACTCTAAAAAAGTCATTATTGCTTATAGATTGCTCTATTTCTTTTAATTTTTTTGAAACTACATATTTTTTACCATTATGCAAGTAAATTTCTGTATAATTTCCATCAGATTTACAATAAGAAATATCGTCTGTATTTACAAAAACCACTTTTCCTTCAAAATTTAATGGTATTTTTTTTCGATCTGATTTAGGTGAAATCTCATGTAATGCTCTTTGTAAAATTAAACCCAATTCATTCTTTTCTTTTCGTTGTCTAACTCTATCTATGGCATCTACCAAATCGTCCGAATCTATGGGTTTGAGTAAATAATCAACAGGATTTTCTTTAAAAGCTCTAATAGCATAATTGTCATAGGCGGTGGTAATAATCAATTCGAATGATTTGTAATCCAAACTTTCCAACAACTGAAAGCCATCCATTTCAGGCATTTCTATATCCAAAAATATACAATCAGGTTTTAACACTGAAATTTTCTCCAAAGCTTCAGAAGGATTAGTATAGCTCCCTATCACTTCTATGTTTTGACAAAACCGATCAATTTCCCATTTGAGACTATCAATTGCATTTTGTTCATCGTCAATAATTATAGCTTTTAGCATTATTCTTCTTTTTTAACAACATAAATTTACTCTTTTTTATTCAAAAAAAATAATTACTTGTATAAATGGTTCATTTCAGTCAATATTTAGTAAGATAGAGCGTATAGTCCGTTTACCCACAATTTGTCACACAAACAAATTTACAATAAAATATCGATTCAAATTAAAAATTCATTTCACTCATCAGTAATATTCTCATTTAGAATAAATTATAAAAAAACATAATCTACCATATAATGTTACAAAATAAGATAATAATTACTACCAAAAGCAGGTCTTATTCTACAAGTTATACAATGAAATCAACCAATGGTGTATTACAAGATAAAAAGCCTATAAAAAAGTCCTAAATTGCGATTGCAAATGAAAACAAATGTACATTAGCGTGCTACACTTATTGCCAAGTATTCTTCATTCAATCACAAACCTGTATAAGAGCAAGAAACCAAATAATTAATTCAACGAATAACGCAATACTTGACTAGCCCATATTCCTCTTGGAATTGGGCTTTTTTTTTCGTCTAAAGTATCTATGGAAATGGCTAAAATAAAAAAAGTCAGGAACATCACATATCAAATGTAATAATCCTGACAGTAATTGAGATTAGCAGCTATTGTTTTGTGAAGGTTGCCACTACCCTATCCTTCGTAGTCGGTTTCTGAGATGGCCATACGTAGATATTGTAAACATCTAACTGCACATACCATACAGGTTCAGAATCATTTTGTCTTAAAATTTTAAATTTACAGTATGACAAAAATGTTTTTGTGATTTGGGATTGTCACGAATTTTTTCTATTTATAAACCATTTTTACATCTCATGTAGTAAAAAGAGAATATACTTTAGTGAACGGTCTTTTTAGGAAAGGTTACGGTAAGTTTCATATTTTAAAAAATAATATTATCAAACAAACCCAAAAGCACCACAAATAAATGACTATCAATTAGTTATAAGTAAAAAATAAAAAAACTAAAAAATAAATTCATGAAGGAAAACGCTCTTGGAAGAAATTTTATCAATCAGTTATAAATATAATATTTTATAATATGTGCTTTTTACTCAATCATACCAACCCTTAAATCAATGATTAATACCTTTTACTTATTTTTAATAATGCCCTCTTTTTGAAGAAAATCTAAAGTTTTTTCATACCTTGTTCACAAAAAAAACGAATGTCAAATCATATTGAAACGGGCAATATTGGAGAACAACTAGCCAAAGAGTACTTGATTGAAAAAGGCTATAAAATTTTAGAGACCAACTGGCGATTCAGTAAGGCCGAAGTGGATATCATTGCAAAAGACAAGGATATGCTTGTCTTTATCGAGGTAAAAACAAGGAGTTATGACTACTATGGAGCACCAGAATCTTTTGTAACGGAAAAAAAAGAAGCACTCCTTTTTGATGCAGCCAATAGATACATGGAATTGATTCAACATGATTGGGAAATCCGATTTGATGTCATAGGCATTATCATGAAAGATATTGGCAATTATCAACTTAAACATACGGAGGATGCTTTTTATCCGAGGTGAGTTATCCCTCAATCCACTTTCTAAATTCCGCAGTTTTTGATCCACTAGTCGTCACTGTTTGGCTAAAATGCTCTAAATGAACAACCAATCTATTCTTAAAAAACGACTCCAATCTTTGAATATATTTAATGTGTACAATAGCACTTCTATTGATTCGAAAAAATTGTCTTGGGTTTAAGATGCTTTCAAGTTCAGACATTCGATAATTCACAATATGGCGTAATTTTTTATTATCAAAAGCAAAAACAATATCGTCATCTGCTGTAAAACAAACAATATCTGAGGTATTCAATAAAAATATTCCTTTCTTTTTCTTAATAACAAATCTATTTTTATACTCCTTTTGAGAAGAATCCAAAGCGAATTTTAAATTCTGAAGCATTTCCATACTAAGTATTTGATTTGATTTTTCAGGAAATAATGCCTTATACTTTTCCAACGCAAGCACCAAATCTCTATATTTAAAAGGTTTAAGTAAATAAGCAATTCCATTGGTTTGAAACGCTTGTAGCAAATATTTATCGTATGCCGTTACAAAAATAATTGGACAAGATACCTTTACCTGTTCATAAAGTGTAAAAACATTTCCATCAAGTAACTCTATATCAGAAAAAATCAAATCTGGAGATAAATGATTATCCAGCCATTGCTTACCAGCCGTTATACTTTTAACAAAACTTAAGTCAACATGTTCAAAATACTTTAAAAGCATTTGTTCAATATGCTCTGCAGCTAGGATTTCATCTTCTAAAACTAAAATTTTCATTTATTTTATATTTTCAATGTCAGTTTCTTAAGTAAATATACGCATAATAACATATGTCTTAGGTTACTTGTAACACCAAAGGTAAACTAATTTCAAAAAACTGTTCATTTTGAAAAACCATTAATTCCTCATTTGTCAAAAGTCTAATTCTATTTTTCAAATTTTGCAATCCTGTGCCTGTAGAATCTATCTTTTTCTGCTTCAACCGTAAGTCATTCTTAACGATGAGCTTATTGTTCTTCATGGAAATATAAATTTTCAAAGGATGCTCAACATTCCCCTCATTATGTTTAATGATATTCTCAAACAACATCTGAATCGATGCTGGCGGAATTAAACTATC
>CAZOHX010000041.1:0-10777 GCA_964579315.1 uncultured Saprospiraceae bacterium | reverse complement strand
GTTGTCTTTGGGTAATTCTTATAATGCAGAAGATTTAAAAGATTTTGATGAACGAATCAGAAAATTGACTCTTTTGGATGAAAATGCACCTATTGAATATTGTGTAGAACCTAAATTTGATGGAGGAAGCATTGCCATAGTATTCAGAGAAGATAAATTGGTACGCGCTGCTACACGTGGAAATGGAACAATGGGAGAAGAAATCACCAACAATATTAAAACTTTATATACCGTTCCATTAAAAGCGGCATTTTCTGAAAGAGATATTGTAGAAGTGGAATTACGTGGGGAGGCATTAATAAAGAAAGATAAGTTTGACAAGATCAATGCCATGCGTTTACAAAATGGAAAAGATGTATTTGCAAATCCAAGAAATGCTGCAACAGGAGGATTGAGAATGAAAGACCCAAAAGAGACTGCACAAAGGGGATTGGAAGCATTTTTATATCAAATGGGACATGCAATTGATCAAAATGGAAATTCTGTTTTACCTAAGTTTAAAACTCATTTTGCAACCATAAAGTATTTGGATTCACTTGGATTTAAAGTTCCTATCGAAGAAACCAAAGTTTGTAAAACGATAGAAGAAGTAGCCCTATATTGTAAAGAATGGGAAGCAAAAAGAGAGCAATACGGTTATGAAATAGACGGAATGGTTGTAAAAGTCAATGATTTGGCATTGCAGGACAAGTGTGGATATACAGGTCATCATCCAAGATGGGCATTGGCGTATAAATTTAAGGCTAAACAAGCGACATCTAAATTGGAGCATGTAGCGTTTCAAGTGGGAAAAGTAGGAGCTATCACGCCTGTAGCAAAGATTACACCCGTGTCATTAGCGGGAGTGACCATTAGTTCAATCTCTTTACATAATGAAGAATTTATCACCACTCGTGATATTAGAATTGGAGATACCGTACTAGTAGAAAGGGCAGGCGATGTAATTCCATATATTGTCAAAGCACTTCCCGAATTACGAGATGGCACCGAAAAGCCTTTTATTTTTCCTACTGAATGTCCATCCTGTAATACACCCTTGATTAAGGAAGATGCAGCATATCGCTGTCCCAATTTCAAGTGTGAAGCACAAGTAATACAAAGAATTATTGCACACGTATCAAAAGATGCCATGGATATTGATGGATTTGGAAAATCTTATGTAGAGCGTTTTCATCAAAAAGGGTGGCTCAATGATATTTCAGATGTATATAATTTGGATTATGATAAAATAAAGGCTTTAGAAGGATTTGGAAGTCGATCAGCAGAGAAATTGGAAGCTGCCATTGAGAAGGCGAAGAAAAATCCAATTTACAGATTATTATATAGCCTTTCTATTCATCATTTTGGTAGAAAAGCATCCAAACTCATTGCCATGGAAATCAATCATGTGATGGAATTGAAAGATTGGGATTTGGAGAAATTTGTAGATATAAAAGATATAGGACCAGTAGTTGCAGAAAATGTAATTGAATTTTTCAATAATCCAGAAAATATTGAGATGTTGGAAAAGATGCAATCCTATGGGGTCAATATGGACCAAACGGAAGCGGACCGTCCTATAAAAGTATCAGAAGATGCTCCTTTTGTTGGAAAAACGATTCTTTTTACAGGAAAGCTACTACAAATGGGACGGAAAGAAGCACAAAAGATGGCCGAAAAAGCAGGAGCTAAAAATATAAGTTCAGTAAGTTCTAACTTAGATATTTTGGTTGTAGGAGAGAAAGCAGGTTCTAAATTGAAAAAAGCACAAAGTATAGGAACGGTAAAAGTTATGACGGAGCAAGAGTTTTTGGATATATTAGGTTAAGTAGGTGGGTCGAATCAAATTTTCATTATATTGCTTCTCAAATAGAAGATGAACAACCTTTTATTTGAGTTTGAATAATTGATTTTGTAGATTGTACATTATTTGAAATTAGCAAAAGCTATTTATGAATTACAAAGGTGCTAAAAAGTATATTTTGGAACGACTCAGAAATGAGTTGGATAAAAAATACACCTATCATGGGATCCATCATACAATGGATGTATGGCGTATAGTAGTGTCACTTTGTAAATCTGAAAAAATAAGTAAGCGAGAAACTATTCTTTTAAAAACGGCTGCCCTATACCATGATGCGGGTTTTATGAGTATTTATAAAGGACATGAAGAGAAAGGCTGTGAGTTGGTAAGTCAAATATTACCTGATTTTGGATATTCAAAAGAAGATATAGAGCTAATAAAAGGGATGATTATGGCAACCAAAATCCCACAATCACCTAGCAATAAGTTAGAAGAAATCATTTGTGATGCAGACTTAGATTATCTCGGACGAGATGATTTTGAGCCGATAGCTGCAACGCTTTTTTTAGAGTTACAAAATTGCGAAATGGTTACAGATATAGATGTTTGGAATCATATACAAGTCAATTTTATAGGAGCACATCAATATTTTACTCAGACAAACAAATTGTCTAGGGAGTCAAAAAAACAAGAACACCTTGCGGAGTTAAAATTGCTTTTGAAGTAATACCAAGAAAAAAATCAGTCTTTCTATGAACTTATTGCATTTATTTTTTCCTAAAATCATTTAAATTTAGTGTGATACCGATATTGGTAACGCCGCCTGCCAAGTGATAAATTTGTCTTCCAAAATCAAATTTTGCCCATCGAGTTTTGAAACCAAATCCGAAGGCAAATCCTGCGAAGCTATTGAAATTTTTTACACTTAAATTTCTATGCAAGAAATGATTATATCCCAATCTCAATTTAAAATTTTCTCTTTTTCCTAGTAAAAATTCCCCATTGAAAATAAAGTGGCGAAAAAGATTATTGCTAAAAACTTTAATGGGAGAATCTTTTTGGGGTTCTGTACCGAAATTCAGGATAGCAGATTCTTCATTTGGATCGTCATAAGTGATATTCCATCTATTGAGATATTGATAAATGATGGAATACCTAAAAGGGAGATGAGCCAATCTTTTGGAATATCCTGCTTGGATTTCAAAAGGTAATGATTCTTTCACACCATTGTACGATGACAATTGGGTACCCATATTTTTAAATAATAAAGTAAGGGTCATCCGCTTTGCTGTATCTTGATAGAGTGCTGCACCATCAAAGCTGACACCCGTAGAACCATAAATTTCAAGACTTGAAGAAATGAATTTCATATTTGCCCCAAGGGTTAATTTATCATAGATGGGTTTTGATGCACCCAACACCCAAGCGAATTCGGAAGCTTTAAATACCCCTGTACTATTTCCTATTTCATCTGTTCCTTGAAAATCTTTATAATTAATAAATTGAAAACCAGTATGAAAACTAGCATTCCATTTTTTGATATATTTACCATAACCTAAATATCCATCTTTGATATTCGCCAAATGAAATCCATAATTAAAAGCGATTTTGCCATTCATGGATGGGTTGGTGAGAGCGGGATTAGCAAAAGCTTGAGCAACATCATCATCGGCTACGGTGATTAAATTTCCCCCTAAGCTAGTGATTCTTGGAGATGAAGGAGCATTTAGGAAATTAAAAACATGGCTTCCACCAACGATTTGAGCATTTAATTGAAAGGTAATCAATAAAAATAAAATGGGTATAAATTTCTTCATTTTTCGTTTTTAAATTAAAGTTTTTGACTAATCTCTAGTCCAAATCGTTTTGCATCTTCCAAAGTTACAATCCATTTTTTTCTCGAGCACGCCATTTTCATCATAAAGTTCGATGATTCCATGCTCTTTTTGGTCAGTATCTTCATTGATTTCATTGGTTTTGTAATTTCCTTTTGCTTTTAGGTGGCCATTTTTGTAATATTCGATAAAAGGACCATTTTCATTATTATCACTAAAGGTGACTTGTTCTTTTAATTGACCATTATCGTAATAATATTTCCAAATTCCAGCCATTTTATTGTCAATATATTGACCGATAGATTCCAATTGACCATTTTTGAAAAAAGTTTTAAAAACACCTTCAAAGAGATCATTATGATGCGTTTCAATCGTCATGGTATCCCCTGTTTTGAAAAATAAAATTCGTTGTCCTTCTAAAAGTCCATCTTTATAATGTGCGACTTCGTCTATAGATTTATCTCGAAAATAACGATAATAAATTCCGTTTTTTTGTTGTGTTTTTTTATTAATTGTATATTTTTCAAGGAGATTACCTTGGTCATCTTTGACTTTCACAAAATCTTTATCTCTATGACATGAAATAAATAAAGACATTATTAATAAAAATGAGATACTATGTTTTAGCATATTCGCTCAGTGATTTAATTCAAACGTAAATAAAACGTCAATATGGTAAAACTATTTTATGAATTCAAATATTAACTAAAAATCTATTTGAAAACTTATCAAAGGTACTAAACTCGATTGATTTCGATAGACCCATTGATGCAATTCAGGGTCATAGGTTCTATTCAATCCGTCAATATTTTTTCGAGCGATAAAATTTTGAATATCTAAAGCAATATTCCAAGCGGAATTTGGATTATCTTTTCGATAAGCAATTCTTAAATCAGGTCTAAAATAAGCTTTCACTTTTTCTTCAAATGGTCGAGAAAAATCCAATGGAGGATCTTTTTCATTGATATTTACAGCATTTTTGATTAAAGGAGTTAATCTTTGTCCACCATTGTACAACATTTTCAATCCTAATTGAATGATACCATTATTTCTTACTGACCATTCTTTACCGCCAATAAAAGTAGCTGAAATATTGCTATTGTATTGGGTGTTGTACCAAGTTGTACTTTTTTTAGACATTTTATATTTTGAATCAAAAAAAGATGTTGAAAGAATAAAGAAAGCCCCTTTGGTGAAAAGTTTTTCTAAGGAAATATCAACCCCTTTATTGGCACCAATACCGTCACTCACGGTGGGTACTTCGATAAAATGATCGACATCATTGAGAGACCAATAAGTAGAAAACGGCTCAATGCTCACAGGCACATTGAAAAGATATTGATAATATGTTTCTAAGTGAATCCGCATATTTTTTGCAAATAATAAGTCGTAAGCCAACACCAAATGGTGAGATTTTATCAAATCAAGATTAATATTTGTAGAATAAAAATAAGAACCCATCGGAACAATTCGGCTATGTAATCCATAGGCGAAGCTAATGTTTTGTTTTTCTGAAATGATATATTTTATACCTAGACGGGGTTCTAGAGATGCAGTATTATTTAATGCGAAAAACTGACCATGAACGCCTAAATTAATATTCCATCGATAATGCGGTTTATATCTAAATTGAGCGAAAGCTTGATGTAAAAAAGTAAATCCTTTTCCATCGATAATAGACGTTGGTTCTAGTTGATAGTCCACAGGTACATGGTCAACATCACGTACGTGAAAATCATAAGCAATACCATTTTCGATAATTCCTGTTTTAAAGGAAAGTTGAGGGCTGAATTTATAATTATAAGTTGCATTTAGGGATATTCTATTATTGATATGTTTTTGAGAACGATATCGAAAGTGTTTCATGGTAGTATTTACGGTATCTTGGTCATAAATCACTTTTTGCCCCATAGCAGCTAGAGAAATTTTCAGATAGGATTTATCATCTAATAAAAAAGTAGAATTTACGCCAACGGCTCCCATATTGGTTACAAAATTATAGGCAGTGCGATCAGCATAAGATTTCCAATTTTCTATGCCTTTGGTTGTGTTGCCGATTTCAGTACTTAGCCCCCCGATACCCCAAATATTTGTAATTACCTTCCCGTTTTGAGAAGGAAATGCTAGATTAAAGGACAAATCTTGAAAGGTATTATCTATTCGTTCGCCCACTAGATGCAATCCAATTTTATTTAAAATACCAAGAGTAGAGTACCGATAATTTACTAAATAAGAGCTTTTTCCTTTTTTAATAGGACCTTCTGTGGAGAAATCCAATCCCAGAATCCCAGCCTTGAAAGTACTTTCTCGTTTATTTTTATTTCCTTTACGAAATTTCATATCAAAAACTCCAGAAAAGGCATTTCCGTATTCGGCAGGAAATGCTCCTGTAGAAAAATCAGAATTGCTCAACATCGAGCTACTGAATATGGTGATTCCACCGCCAGAAGACCCAATCCTTGCAAAGTGATTGGGGTTGGGGATATCGACTCCTTCAACACGCCAAAGCATTCCTGCGGCTGAATTGCCACGAATGATAATATCACTGCGAGTATCTCGGCTAGGCTGTACACCAGGGAAACCCATTGCCATTCTACCAGGGTCATTGGCACTTGCGGCATATCTTTGCGTTTCTTCTACTGAAAATGAGCGAGTAGAAACGATGGATAATTCATTGAGCGGTTCACTTCCATGTTTCAATGCAGTAACAACGACTTCATCTTTCGTGAAAGATGCTTCTAATAATTCAATATTGAAGACTAATTCTTTTGCAGAATTGACAATCGTATTATCACTCAAATAACTTTCGTAACCAAGATACTGACAGGAGATTTGGTGTCTTCCGTAAGGGACATTTTTGATTACAAAATCACCATTTATATCCGTTACTGTTCCTATGGGTGGCTGTATATCAGTGATAGATATCGTAGCCCCAATCAAAGGAGATTTTGTATCTTTATCAGAAACATTTCCTTTGATGATTTGTGTTTGAGAAAAGCCGAAATTGGAAATAAATAGCATCAAGACAATCAAAAATAATTTCATAATTAAGTATTTTTGTGAAAATTTGTGAAAATGGTATGTGAATTTATAAAATCACAATTCCTAATACAAATTTACGAAATCCTTTCAATGAATTATGGCAAATATTGCTTCAAATACATATAGATTTCTCTAATTTAAATACGAAACTCATTTCTTTGATCGATGATACATCAAAAAAAATCATTCCCAATTCGATTGAGAATGATTTTTTTTTGAAGATTTTAGTAAAAGTAAAAGATAAGAGATTGAAATTAAATCTTAGCCTTGACCAAGTCAATAATATCATCAGATTCTTTAGCATACAAAAGGGCATTGAAAACACTAGTATCGAAAATCATTTTGTATCCTTTTTCTTTCGCAACAGCTTGGATAGCCTTATCGATTTTGATTAAAATGGGTTGCATCAATTCCTGTCTTTTTTTCTGAATTTGAGCAGTAGCACTTTGATCGAAAGCAGCAATTTTATCTTCAATTTTTTTCAATCTTTCTGCTTCTTGTTTTGCTTGTACTTCAGAAAGTAGTCCTTGTTGATATTTTTCAGAAGCAGCTTGAGCTTGTTTTTGATAGTCATCCATCATAGTTTTGCCCTTGGCTGCTAGACTTTTTTGAAGTGTTTCCAATTGAGTATTGGCAGTTTTTACTTCTGGCAAACTTTCAAGGAGATTGCCCAAATTAAGATGAGCACTTTGAGCATTCACAAATGATAAGGAAAAACTTAAGGCAATAAATAAAAAGGTAGATTTTAATAAATTAGTCATTCGCATTATTTTTATTTTGTTTAGATTTAATAGCTTCTTTTTGTTCCACATCCTTCATGCCTTCTTTAATTTCAGACTCAATAGATGCTCTAGCATTATTAAACTCTTTAATTCCTTTTCCCATTCCTCGCATTAATTCAGGAATTTTTTTACCACCAAATAGCAAAAGTAAGGCAAAAATAATTAACATAAGTTCGTAACCACCAGGGATAAGACCTAAATATATAATTTTCATAGTAAATTAGTTTAGTAATAAAAATCTCCAAGTAGAGAATGAGTGCAAAGATACTGCATAAATAGGAAAAAATAGAAATAAAGGCTCTATTATTCATTGCAACAGTTGAAACGACGAAAATATTGTATCAAAACATCGTTTTCATAAACAAAATACGGCTTATGGTGTTTAGAGATATTGAAACTCAGACTATATGGCATTTTACTTTAGAGATACAATTAATTTTGTTTCGAAATTGACTTTTCGGCGGATGTACAATGCTATAAAAGTATTGTCATCCTATCATATTTCAAATTGGAGGGGAAAGTCAATACATTGGGGTATGCCCATTACGATTTCGGTAGAGCCCACTACATCTTGTAATCTGAGATGTCCTGAATGTCCATCAGGTTTACGATCCTTTACCCGTCCAACTGGAAATTTAAAGAAAAATTTATTTATAAAAACCATAGATGAGATTCATAAAGAGCTTATATATTTAATATTTTATTTTCAAGGCGAGCCATATATCAATCCCCATTTTTTAGATATGGTGAAGTATGCAACGGATAAGGGTATTTATACGATTACATCTACCAATGGGCATTTTTTAAGTCCAGAAAACGCTAGACGAACAATTGAGTCAGGACTAAGTCGAGTAATTATTTCGGTAGATGGTACGACACAAGATGTCTATGAACAATATCGGATTTCGGGTAAATTAGATGTAGTTATACAAGGTGCTAAAAATCTTGTAGAAGCCAAGAAGAAGGCAAAATCCAACACACCACATATTGTTTTTCAGTTTTTGGTGACGAAACCCAATGAACATCAAATTGATGATATCAAAAGGCTAGCGGATAAAATAGGCGTAGATGAGGTAAAATATAAATCCGTACAAGTATATGATTATGAAAATGGAAATGAATTGATACCGACCAACGAAAAGTATTCAAGATATAAAAAGTTGGAAAATGGACAGTATAAATTAAAAGCATCTTTGGTGAATAGTTGTTGGAAATTATGGCATTCTACGGTAGTTACATTTGATGGGCAGTTGATACCTTGTTGTTTTGATAAAGATGCGGATCATCCATTTGGTCAAATTTCAGAAACAGAGAGTTTTCGGTCTATATGGGAAGGTCAGCAAGCCAATAATTTTCGATGTAGTTTGACTAAAAGTCGATCATCAATTGATATATGTACCAATTGTACAGAGGGGACAAAGGTGTGGTTGTAAAATTCATTTTACTATCGAAAGTGAGCGAGTTTATAGTGTTTGTTATTATGAACTGTTCTTCAGGTTTAGCATATCCAATTGTTCTAAATGCCCTGCTTTGAGATAAAACATGAAATTTTGTACTCAATGGTAGGAAAAAAACTGGAAGTTCCATTGATTTAAAAATGAATTCGAATGAATTTTTCGGAGGTAATTGTAATATGTTAGAATTCGAAGGTCTATTTTGTTCTTCTGACAATGCTCTATATGTACCTTTATTTAATGCAAATCCCATTACATATTGATTAATTTCAATATTAATAGTAAACCCATCTGTTCGTATTAATGATTTCATTTTTATATAAGAAAATTTCTTTAGAACCATGAGTACATTCTCCAAGTGATATAAGGTTTTTATTTTCAATAAACTTTGAAAGGAATTCCATGTTTTTACCATTTACTTCAATACACTGTTTTGTGAGAATTTTCAATTCAGTACTCGTTAAAACATTACTTACTTATGTTAATATTTATTTTGTTAATTTTTACAATCACATTATCTATATAGATAATCTATAAAAACTCCCCATTAGATTGTCTATATAAAACCGCTAGTAAAACTTGTCCAACGGCTCCAAGTGTTCTTTTATCAATAATATCCATATTGTCTTTTATGGTATGATGATAATCTCCAAATGCACGATTATCATTATTGGGCATATTTATTATATCCAACATATTGATATTAGTGTATTTCATAACATTTATATGATCATCTATAATGCTTCCTCCTTCTTTCTGTATAAAATAATTTCCTTTCCCCATATTTTTTGCTAATTGCCATATTTTTTTGGTTACGGTAGGGACTTTACTCAATGAATTTCCTTCATAAGGGAAAACAGCATTTTTTGCTCCAACCATATCCAATAAAATTCCAAATATTGGTTTGTAATCTGGTCTATGAAGATTTTGTGCCCAATATCTTGAGCCAATCGCCCAAGTTTCTAAATTGGCTGTTACTTCTTCTCGCGTCACATTTTCGCCTGACTCTTTCCCATAATCTTCTAAATCGAATAATACAAAATCAACACCGATGTCAATCCCATTCTTTTGAATTTGTTTGGCTAATTCTAACATGACAGCAGGTCCACTTGCTCCATCATCAGCAGCCAAAACAGGCTTTGAATGATTTTTGGGATCGGGATCATTATCACAAAACGGTCTAGAATCCCAGTGCGTAGCAATTACTATTCTTTCTTTTTTATTTGGATTTATTTGTGCGATTACATTAGTACAATCAAAGGTTTTACCGGTATAAACTGTTCCTTTAAAATTTTGTTCAATCACTTCTGTTCCAAGTATTTTAAATTGTTCAACGTACCAATCTTTACATTTTTTATGTGCATCTGTTCCTGGAACTCGTGCCCCAAAATCCAATTGCTTTGCAACTAAATCATAGGCATTTTGAGCATCAAACTTAGGAATTGATCTTTTGTTTGTCTTGGGCGCTGTTTGATTTGAACTATTTTTAGTTTTATCTCCTTTACAATTTGAAAATACTATTGCAAAAAAGAAAAATATAATTAGGTGTAGTTTGTTCATTCTTTAGTTATTTTAATTTTGAGACCAACTCGTCCCGTCCTTTCCATCATTTAGGACAATACTTAATTTATTTAGACCATCACGAATTTTATCCCCAATCCTTATTCTTTCTAGCTTCTTAACGAATTTCAATCAATAACTCCATCACGCCATCCATTGAATTGCCATTTGATTCAGCATACCTAGATTGAATCACAAAAGTAATTATTTTTTACTAGCGTTGTATTGACTTTCGAACTTAATTTGTTCAGAAACCCTAACTTTAGACTAAAACTTTTTTCAGGACAATCAAATGAATACTTAAATTTCTCCCATTTTGCT
>CAZOHX010000040.1:0-10943 GCA_964579315.1 uncultured Saprospiraceae bacterium | reverse complement strand
TGGTCCAAGGGGATTGGATTTGTTAGAAATAGGATTGACACCAGAAATGGCGGTTAAATCTTTGCTAGATTTGGATGAAGGGCGAGCATTAAGACAATTGGCAATTTTGGATTCAAAAGGAAACGCCTTTGGATTTACGGGAGCGAACTGTATCGAGTATGCAGGAAATATAGTAGGTGACAACTATGCCGTACAATCCAATTTAATGGAAAAGCCCACTGTAAATCAAGCTATGGCAAAAGCATTTGAAAATACAAAAGGCTCGTTAGCGGATAGATTAATGGCGGCATTATTTGCAGCTCAAAAAGAAGGGGGAGATATACGTGGACAACAAGCGGCTGCATTATTAGTCGTAAAAGCGGAAAGTACAGGCAATGAATGGGAAGACAAAGTAGTAGATTTAAGAGTAGATGACAGTCTGCATCCTTTAGAAGATTTACATCATTTATTGGAAGTGCATAAAGCTTATGATTTTATGAATCAAGGAGATTTGGCGATAGAGCATGGAGATTTTGCCTTGGCGGTTCAAAATTACAAACAAGCACAATCCATGTTTCCCGACAACCAAGAAATGAAATTTTGGTATGCCGTCACCCTTGCCAATAATGGAGACTTTCAAGAAGCCAAATCCGTTTTTGCAAAGATTTTCAAAAAAGAAAGCAATTGGCAAGCATTAGTACCCCGTTTAGTGAAGTCTAAATTATTATTAATTACTAAATTGCAAGAGAAAGAGTTGATGATGTTGAAGTAGAATTAAATATTAATCATTCATTTAATATAAGACCCAATGAGAGCCATAATCAAACAATTGCCACTACCAAGGAAGATTGCACTTCGATTGTTAATCGACAATGTTGAAGATAATAATGATTTTATTTTACTGTTGTCACGTTGGAACACCAATGAAGATGATTGGCGAAAAGGCATTATTTCTAGAGATAGTTATGAAATTTCAAGAAATAAGATCAATCATGCCTTCAATCAAATGGTGGACGAATTATCTCGCGAAGATTTAGAAAAAGTTATAGAAGCTAGTGAGAAAAAGTTGGTTGTAAAAAAGAAATCAAAATCTAAGCGAACAAAGAAAACGAGTATTGACGTACAGGGAAACGATAATATTGTTATTTCTGATGTGTCGGATAGCGAGATCAATATCAATGTTGAAAAAGCACCTGATGATATGACTCGAGCAGGTGGTGGTTTTGATATCGAAAAGTTAAAGGAAATGATGGATCATCCCGTTGTTAAACCTCGTCCTGCAAGCACAGCGCCACAATCAAAGAAACAAACCATTTTGTTTTTGGCAGCAAATCCATCTAAAAAAGCGGAATTAAATTTAAGAATTGAACACTCCATTATTTCCGAAGAATTGGAAGATATGGAAGGCTTTGATTTTGAATCCAAATTTTCAGTTTCTATCAAAGAGATGAATATGGAAGTAGTCTCAACGGAGCCATCAATACTGCACTTTTCAGGTCATGGATTATCTGGTAATGAAACAGATGAAGATACAATCAATGAAATGGGCGTAACAATGACTAACGATACTGGATTGGTTTTTCATAATGATGAAAAAAATGGAACGGACATATTAAGTGCTGTTAAATGTGGACGGATTTTCCATTCCTTAAAGACTATGGTACCTGCCCTTAAAATTGTGTTATTGAATGCCTGTTATTCTGAAAATCAAGCCATTGCCATTAGCGAAAATGATATTTATACTATCGGAATGAATAATACCATTCAAAATAAAGTGGCTACTGCCTTCTCTCAAGGCTTTTATTGGCGATATGCCCAAAGTGGAGATATTATTTCATCTGTTTTATTTGGAAAATTGCAGGCAGACACGGAGTTATTGGATCGAAATGATGGGAATGTGGATGATTTGATTCATCTGTTTTATGGAGGGGAGCGGGTGGAGATTTAGGCTTTGTTTTGTGTAAATGGGATGATGTTTTAGGCTATATTCAACCCTTGTCAGGGTTGGGCAGCGTGTTTTGTTGTATCACAGCATTGCATACTGTGTTATTTATATTAATCCCCTTTGGGGATGTGGGCGTAATAGTTACGATTGTAAAATAATGATGACTTTCTGGATGGAAGAGTGTCACCATCCCTGAAAGGGATAAATATGAATAACTGCGGATGCAATCCGTAGATGGATGCAATCCGCAGGTACGACCCCGAAGTGGGTCAAATACCAATAACTACCAATTTTAAAACAAAAGCTATAAACTTTATCTCTAATCTATTGTTCATCCTTGTCTAAAGGAAACAATTATGAAAGAAAAGCAAAAATTTCAATGGGGATCCATCACACTCATTTCCCTATCGCATTTCATACATGACATGTCAGCTTCCTTTTTTGTTCCCATTCTACCCATACTAAAAGAAAAGCTAGGGCTCAGCAATTCACTGATAGGATTATTGATGGTGATTCAAAAAATACCATCACTTTTTAATCCCTTAGTCGGAGTGGTTGCAGATCGATATGATGTACGAATATTCATTATTGTATCACCAGCCTTGACGACGATATTGATGAGTTTATTGGGGATGTCTCCCAATTTTTTGATGTTGGCAATTCTCCTTTTTGTGATGGGAATTAGTTCCACATTCTTCCACACACCCGCTCCCGTAGTGGTCAAAACCCTTTCAGCAGAGCGAACAGGAAAAGCCATGAGTATATTCATGTTGGGTGGAGAAGGAGGGCGAACTATTGGTCCATTATTGATAACTGCAGCAGTTACATGGTGGGGATTATCTGGAACATGGAGATTAATTCCCTTCGGATTAATGGCATCATTTATATTATTTTTAGCCTTTCGGAAACGCCCGATAAAAGACAAAATCACGGAAAAACCATCCGTACAAGATTTGAAAGCTACTTTTAAAGAATTAGCACCTTTTTTTCTAGTATTAGCAGGATTTGTATTTTTTAGAAATATTGCCAAATCGACGATGACTACCTTTGTGACCATCTATTTGAGTGAAAAAGGAGAAAGTTTATGGTTTGTGAATAGTGCTTTGGCAGCATTACAACTTGCTGGAGCGATTGGAGTCCTTTTTTCGGGTACACTATCAGATTATATTGGAAAGCGAAAAATTTTATTAATTATTTCTATTATGACCCCATTATTGATGGGATTATTACTTTTGGTTGATGGATTTATGGTTATTCCAGTGATGTTATTGCTTGGATTTTTCATGCTATCACCAGGCCCAGTGATGCTTTCAATGGTCAATAGTATCAAATCAGATCATCCTGCCTTTGTGAATGGTGTTTTTATGAGTTTAGGATTTGTTTTGAGTTCGATTACCACCTTGATGATTGGTACATTGAGTGATTTTATTGGGTTGGAGATGTCCTTTAAGATTGCGGCGGTGTTGTCTATTTTTGCTATTCCTTTTGTGATTTGGATGACGGGGTGGGTGGATGAGCGAGGGTAGGGTGATTTAGCTACCCAAACCAAACCTCCCCCAAAACAACCAAAACATAAGGATCAACTACCCCAGAAACCTCCCGCCCATTTTCAAAATAAGTATAAGTTTCAAGTACAGTATCCTTGTCCTTCCAATACAAAATATGACTGATAAAAGCTTGCGTAGGAAAATATCCAGATGCTGCTTTTTTTGCCATTTTATCCAAAAATAGCTTAGAATATTTAATAATTGTCCGACCTTGATAACTCAATCCATCTGAAGTAGGAGTTAATGGCATACCTGCCATAAGCTTGGAAATTAAAATCTGATTGCTTTTGAAATGACCGAGATAGACATCTTTAAGTGTAAGATGATAGACCAATTGTTGGGGATTTTTATAGGTTTTTTGTGATTCAATATGAATGATACCGTCTCCTTTTATATCATCTAAAAAATCTGAATGGATATGTATGGTGAGGGTGTTTTTGGCTCTCGTCATGGCAACATATACCAATCTTTGCGTGGTCTCTTTTTGGAAATCAACATTTTCTAAAAGCAAAAAAACATTATCAAATTCCTTTCCTTTGGATTTATGCATGGTTGAAACATAAATCAATTCAGAATCCGCATTGAAAAAGTCTTCCATTTTGGATTCTTGAATAAAAATCTTCAAATCGGTGAGTAATTTAGTTTTAGGATTGGTTTCTTGAAAATCAATAATCAATTGTTTAATTAAATCGAAATTAGGAGAAGATTTGTATTTCTGATAAACCGCTCTTTTGGCATCTTGCCAAGCTGTTTTAGAAATATATTGACTGCCTTGATTGGTGTGAATAGATGCTATAAAAAATCGTATTTCATGTAAATCATAGAGATTGAAATGGTCATGGCTTTGAATCAATTTTGTATTCAATTTAGATTTTGTCAACAATCCCAAGGTGAGTTCTGCTTGTTCATTTGATGAAGTCAAAACAATGGTTGATCCAGATAATGTTGTGTTTTTTATCGATTCGACAAGTGGGATAATTAATTCTGAAGATGGGTATTTGAAAATTTTCACAATTCCATTTTCTTTGTGAATGGCACGAATGGGTTGAGATTTGAGTCGATTTTTTATTTTTTTTACAAATCCATTAGTAAAGTTGACCAAATTGTTCTTGCTTCTGAAATTGTCTAGTAATTCATAGGTTTTGGAGTCTTTTGCTTGGACAAACATCTTTAAATATTTGGTATCAGACCCTCTAAAAGTATAAATGTTTTGATCATCATCCCCTACGATGACAATTCGCATTTCTTGATTGAATTGTGCAATCGCTTTAATCAATTGAAACTCTTCTGCATTGATATCTTGTCCTTCATCAATCACTAGTACTGTTTTTGTGATTTGGCTGATATCTATTGATTTTTCTTCTATTTTTTTTGTAGCTTCTTGAATAATATTTTGTGCATTGTCGATGGATCCCACTTTTCCCAATAGATGAAAGCAGTAGGAATGAAATGTTCTAATTTCCACAAATCTCGCTCCACCACCTAGTAAATCGTAGAGTCGTTTTTTAAATTCAGTAGCGGCAGACCTAGAAAAAGTAAGCATCAATAACTGTTCAAATTTAACATCTTCTAAAAGCAATAGTGATGCTAGTTTATGGACTAGAATCCGAGTTTTTCCACTTCCAGGTCCTGCAAGAACTGCTATTTTAGGAGATTGGTTGTCTTTGACCACGGCGAGTTGAGCAATTGTCAATTCTCCAAATAATTGTTTGAATTTTTTAGGAGTAATGCTCTTGGACATATCTTCAATTTGAGCACTATTGAAATATTTATTCAAAAAGGAGTTATAATTCAATTGAAAATAATCATCCACAAAATGGAGTGCTTCTTTATAATCTTGAAGCATTTTCTTGGCATACTCTCCTACGATATGAATTTGTTGGGTTTTACTTTCATAAAATTGTTTCAGTTGTTCGTAATCTGCTTTTTTATAATTGATTAGATTATTGGTTTCTTTTCGTTCAATGGTCATTCGATTATAAATGACCAAAAATCCACCTTCAAGACTAATCGCTCCGATACGAGATAAATAGAATAGGGTATCTTCAAGATCATGTAGGTCAATTTTATTGAAAAGTGGATGCTCCTGAATATAGGCTTTTTCCAATTCTACGATGGAGAATCCAATGGCTGTTTCATTTTCATTTTGCTGTTTTTGAAGTTGATATTTTTCATACAAATAGGAGACGACAAAATATATGATTTGGTGTTTTCGTTCCAATTTTTCTTTCATTTCCCGTGGACGAATGAGCGAAATGATTTTTAATTGATGATTGGCAGCAGAAAGTATGGATTTTTTTATCCATCCTTGTACTGCCCATAAATTGAGTATATTTTTGACTTTATGTAAATCAAAATCTTCTAATCCATCCAAAAGAGCTTGTTCGTTCCATGCTTTCAAATGGAATATCTCATCATGATTTTTAAGCTGAATTTGGATGAATTTTTCAATTTTAGCATAGCTTGTTGCCAATTCTATAAGTTGTTTTTTGGAAGCTCCTTTTTTGATAAATGCTAATAAATCATGGTCATGAGCTAGAATATTTTCCTTTCGCATCAACATAATGGCATCGATGACTTCTCTTTTGACAATTCCAAGATGATCGGCGATATAATCTATCCGAGTTTCTGCATCATCAACCAATTTACTTTTCTGTTTACTCGCAAATAGTTTTTTAACAATTCGGATAGCATTTATACGCTGTTTTTGATTGAAAATGGAAGATTGATTAATAATATCAATAGCATCTTGAGCCTTTTTGACAGCGATACTATTGGCATAAATTCTCGGAGCATTTTCTGCACGTTCTAAATATCCAGATTGTTCCAAAGCATTGATAGCCGTTTTGACTTTCGTTTCTAAATCCAGAACTGAGTCATTCCAACCTGCCTTTCGTGCAATTTCGAGTGCAGAACTTGATATTTTGGATTTAGATTTGGTGAGTAATTTTATAGATTTCCAAATTTGTTGAATTTCATTGATATGCAATTTAGTTTGAATCAATAGAACAAAATGCTTGTGTAAATCTTCTTCATTGTATAAAATATAGCAATCGGCTTCGATATTTGGATCCCTACCAGCCCGCCCAGCTTCTTGTACATAATTTTCCAGAGAGCTAGAAATTTGATAATGCACCACCAATTTTACATCTTTTTTATCTACGCCCATTCCAAAAGCAGAAGTTGCGACCATAATTTGTACATCTCCATTGATAAATTCATTTTGATTATTGGTCTTTTCTTTGGCAGGCATTTTTCCATGATAAGCTTTGGCGATAAGACCATCTTTAGTCAATCGTTCTGCCAAGTCAAATGCTTTTCGAGTACGAGAAACATAGACGATTGTGGGGCAATCTTTTGCTTCAATTAATCCACGTAGCATTTGATATTTTTCACTTTCATTTTGTTGATTTGAAACATCGTAATGCAGATTTGTACGAGACGATTTGGATTGAATTAATGCTAAATCTATGGATAGTTTTTCTTTAAAATAAGCTTGAATGTCCGCAATGACTTTTTGTTTAGCCGTAGCAGTAAAACACGAAACGGGAATTTTGTAGTCCAACTGTTTGAGTGTTTGTAATTTTCTAATAAAGTCACCAATATACAAATAATCAACCCTAAAATCTTGCCCCCAAGCCGAAAAGCAATGTGCTTCATCAATAACGAAACGGATTATTTTTCTTTTGAGCATTAAATTTAAAATCGTTTTAGACCGCAAGGATTCAGGAGAAATATACAAAATCCAAGCACTTCCATTTTCGACTCTTTCGATGGCTTTGGATCTTTCAATAGGATCTAGCAATCCATTGATCGTAACCGCCTGAGTGATGCCTGATTTTTCAAGATTATCCACTTGGTCTTTCATCAAAGATTGAAGGGGCGAAATGACAATCGTCAAACCATTTTCATTTCTACCACTGATAAGAGCAGGCACTTGAAATGTAAGAGATTTTCCGCCACCTGTAGGGAATATAGCGAGTAAAGACCGATCATTTATTGCAAAATCAACGCCTTTTTCCTGTAAAGGCTCTCCATCAAAAGTACGAAATTGATCAAATCCAAAAAAATCTTTAAGACCTTTGTGTGCATCGAGTTTTTCATCACAGTAATTACATCCCGAAAGACATGGATGATTGGTTAAGGTATGAATGATTCCATTTATTTTGGGAAAAGAGTTTAAAACCCAAGGCGGCGTTATGGAAAGATTATTTTGAGCATAAATTAGTGCCAAACTATACGCCAATTCGATTGGGTTTTTTTGAATAATGGTATTCAAATCCGTTTGATTACAAATGAATTTTGAAAATATTTTTGAAATTAATGCTGGCAAGTCACAAGAGGGCGGTTGGAAAGAAATATAATCGAAGAAACCATGGAACCCCACTTGTTGTTGCAATAAAAAATAAAGAATTTGTTGAAAATCATGATTCAGATGTTGAAAAGCATCTATTTCATCCTGAAAAACAGTTTGAGATTGAATGGCGTCATTTAAAGGATTATTGAGTTCATCTTGAAACAATTGATCATCTTTTATCAATCGGTGATATGGTTTTTTAGGAAAAAATAATGGAGATAAATAAAGGGTATCAATGAGTATAAAATTATGAAATTCGGGTAATTTATTTTTCAAGTAGATCCAATCGTGTTGCACAATATTATGCCCTGCAAGATATTTTACTCCATGAAGAAAGTCGGATAATCCAGCGATTGAATTGTGGTGAAACTGGGATTTAAAATCACGAATACCGCCTATATCTAGGATTTGATCGGTATTTGAAACTTCTATATCAATAAACGCGATGGATTTCATAAAGGAATTATGAGTTATACAAGGCAAATTACTCAAGAAATCGATATTCTCAAAATTTGGGAGTTATTATTGTATAATAATACGAATACTTTACCAATATTAGCGAAATAAATATATGTATTCCTAAAAATCAGCGAAATTTCATCTAATTTCTCTCCATAACTTGCATTCAAATCAAAATGCAAAATTATGACAATATCAAAATTCAAATTAGAAGACATCTCAAAAATAGAGAGATTAATCAAATTGAGTAATAGGCATTTACAATGATGAAAAACACGATGAAGATGTTTATTTAATCATTGAAAGAAATGGAAATATTCAAGAGTCAGTGTTGAGACGATATCTGAAAAGCGGACCATATTCGATAGATTCGGATGTATTTCCAGATCATATTTTATTTATGAAAATTCCAAGAAAGGGAAGACAACAAAAGCGAGATCTAAATACATTAAAAGACAGCATTAAACAATTTGAATATGTATGATATTATTATTTCAGGAGTTACAGGATTCGTGGGATCCAATTATATGCGTTATTTTTCAAACTTGGGATATAAAGTTTTAGGTCTGAGTCGAACGGCTCATCCTCCCAAAGAATTACTGGCATATGGTGATTATTTGAGTGTTGATCTATTAGATAGTATTCCTAAAATGAAAGGTAAAGTAATGCTCCATTGTGCAGGATTGGCATCGGATAAGTTAGGTTTGGATATACTTATGAAATCGAATTGTGAAGGCACAAAACGAATTTTTGAAGCAGTAGATGTGGATCATTTTATTCAAATTTCTTCTGCATCTGTGTATCCTCCCAATAGTCAAATACATTCGGAGCAAGACGATATTGATAAAGCTTTATTATCGGATTATGGACTTTCTAAACTAAGAGCGGATGAGTATTTAAAAGGACAAATGGGTAAAGGAACGAAAATAACGATTCTTCGTCCAAGAGCCATTTATGGGATAGGCGATAGAGTACTTTTGCCAAGAATTTTACAATTACAGAAATTTAATTCATTGATTTTTCCTGGAAAACTACAATATGAAATTTCGCTTACCAATATCCATAATTTGATGAATATTACTTCAAAAGTAATGAAGGATAAGCAGTATGATTTTGAAATATTCAATATTTGCGATAATTTCACTTATAGATTGGATAGGATTGTTAGTTTGTTGGTCAAGCGTATCAAACAGAAGGGGAGTCTCAAAATTGTAATTCCAGAATCTGTGATATATGGTTTGGGACGATTATTTCCCCAATCCAATTTGAATACTACGGCAATGAAGTATTTTTTATGTAATCATCAAATTTCTAATGAGAAAGCTATTGCGTATTTCAAATTAGATTTAGAATTTAATTTTTATAATTATCTGCCACGGTTGATAGATTGGGTACAGCAAGTAGGTCAAGATACGGTCATTACACAAGATAATAGGCTTCCTTGGATCGAATAAAAACTTTTTATTTTAAAAACTTGATAATTAAAACATAAAGTTTTATATTTGCAGTATAAAATGGAAATGTTTGTCAGTAGCTAAGTCATCGAAGTGGTGACTTAGCTATTTTTTACCCCGATTTGTAGAGAAGTATAGAGATTAGTACCTTCCAAAAGTTTTAACTTTTGGAAAGTTTAACCCAAATCACTCAGACAACAATTGAAAAGCATCAGCATCCGTCCAATTCCAAGCCAACCAGTTTTTTTCTGGATATCTTTCTAAGAAACGTTTACTACGATCATCTATGGATTTAATATATTCATCAAATTGCAGCGTAAATTGCTCGTCATTACCCAATAATTTCAATTGGCTTTCGAGAATTAGACTTCGTTCATTTTCAGAAATAGAAAGAAAGGGGAGTGCATGATTATTTAATTTCTTCATAAAGTTTAAATCTAAAATTGCGGTTTCATAATGACTCATATTGTATTTTGCTATGAAATTATCCCAATTGAGTAAGGACAGTACGATTAAGGCGATATAAACATTGAAAGAAAATTTTCTTTCAATAAATTTATAAGTTTTTACTTTTGCAACTTTGATATAAACCAAATACAATCCAATCAATGTCAAAATCAAAAAGAAAATCAATCCAATTCGTTTATGAGCTATACCAAAATATTGGATATATCTATAATTTCTAACACCTATAGAAATAGTCAGAAGTGCATTTTGAGCCAACCAATCCAGGCACTAAAAGATGTTTAAGTTTCATGATAGTTATTTTAATTAAAAGTACTTTGAAATACAAAGTATAATTATGATTTTTATTGTGGATTAACAAACTTATTTTTAAAATTTAGTCAAAAGGAAATATTTAGAAAGGATGAAAAAAGTAGAATTTACAGAAAATATTTTAAAAAAAATAAAATTTATTGCGAAATTAAGTAATTGATTATCAATGTATTATAGGTATTTTGGAAATAAAAATAAAAAAAAATAATTTCGTACCCAACCTCCAAACAAATATCTACGTGTATTAAAGTGAAGGGTTAAAAGAGTAAAAAAAATTCAAAATTATCAATATTACCCAAAAACTAAATAATATTACCCAATACCGATTTAAAACTGTAAACCGTATTACACCAAAACCGTATTACAAAAACCTATTTTAAAAACAGTACAACTGATTACAACCGTACACCGAATTAAAAAAAGAA
>CAZOHX010000039.1:0-11038 GCA_964579315.1 uncultured Saprospiraceae bacterium | reverse complement strand
TATTCATATCAAAAAAGAAGAAGTTGGAGAATTATTTCACGAAAAGTTGAATACCGAAAAAGGAAATGCTGACCCTACCTATTTGACCGATGCTGCTCGATTACATCTTCGAGAAAAGTTTCTCAAATGCGAAGGAGCTATCACGGGAGTTAATTTTGCGGTAGCCGAAACTGGCGAAGTAATCGTATGTACCAATGAGGGCAATGCAGATATGGGTACGCATATCGCTCCCGTACAAATTCACTGCATGGGATTGGAGAAAATCATTCCAAAAAGAGCACATTTAGGCGTTTTTACAAGAATCTTGGCAAGAAGTGCCACAGGACAAGCCATTACGGTTTATACATCTCATCATAAAAAACCAAAACCAAATGGTGAAATGCATATTGTGATAGTAGATAATGGTCGCTCTGAAAAATTAGCACAAAATGATTTTTATACTTCTTTAAAGTGTATTAGATGTGGTGCATGTATGAATACGTGTCCCATTTATCGACGAAGTGGTGGACATAGCTATCAATTCACAATTCCTGGTCCTATCGGTTCTATTTTAGCACCCAATACGGATTTAAAAGAACACAGTGATTTGCCGTTTGCATCTACATTATGCGGGTCATGTGAAGATGTATGTCCTGTCAAGATTGATATAGCCCATCAATTGTATAAATGGCGGCAAGTCATAGGAAAGGCAGGACATTTGGGCAAAATGAAAGAAAAATCGATGAAAATAACCGCATCTGTATTGAAAAATGAGCAAAAATTTAAGTTTTATACTAAAATGATGCGAATATCTTTACGAACGCTCCCTAAATCGACATTTAATATTTCTATAAATAAATGGGCAAAAAATAGAGCCATGCCACCTGCTGCAAAGGAAAGTTTTAGAGAATGGTTGAAAAACAAGTAAAGATGAAAAATAAAATTATAAAAAATATATCTATTAATAAGCCCAAGTCTATTTCGCTTCCCAAAATTCCAAATTTTGAAAACGATAATTCTATACTTGGATTTATTGAAGCATCCAAAAATAGTGCAGCTACGGCTGTTCATTTAGCAGAGCACCAATCTATTGAAGAAGTTATTCAAATACATTATCCAAATCCAAAACGAATAGTCAATTGTATTCCTAGCATTCAAATAACAGGAATGAATACTCAAAATCTACAACCAAGGGATATTCACCCACTTGATTTAGCCATTATCAAAGGTGTATTTGGGGTAGTCGAAAATGGAGCAATTTGGGTTGATACACGACTCTTACCACATCGAATTATTCCTTTTATTGCAGAACACTTGGTGATTGTTTTATCCCAAAATAGTATTGTAGGCGATATGCATGATGCGTACCAAAAACTAGAAATTCTTCCGAAATCCGATTTTGGAGTATTCATAGCTGGCCCTTCAAAAACAGCTGATATTGAACAGTGTTTGGTGATTGGAGCTCAAGGCCCTAGGAGTTTATTGGTCGTGATTACGAATCATCCTATCAAAACGAATAATAAATAAACTCATAATCCACTCAACTAATCATCAACTAAAGATGGGTATGGCTCACCTATCTCAACTAAATTACTCAAAAAGATTACTCTTGCGACCAATAACCTAATAAACCTAAAAACCCTATAAACCCTATAATAAAACAATAAAATCTAAAATTTATAACACTTCACCCCTTTCGTACTAGATCCACGATAATGAGATCGCTTGCCTTTACCAATTTTAAAAGGATTGATCTTAAAACCAGCGTAAATATCCGATCCCGTAAAATCACCGTGCCCAAAGATTGACCCAATATTATCTGTACCAACAGTAAAATATCCTAGTCTAAATGCCAAACCCGTTCTAAAATCATTGTAATTATAAATCACAATAGGCATGGTAGCTGTAAACCATCGGTGTTCTAATCGTGGTGTCAATGCAATAATATTATCTCTTTTCACAGCAGGAGTTTTAAATACCAATCGTTGATTCCACATGGCATTAAGATAAAAAAGTGGTGCAATTTTTACATCCGCTTGTAAGCTAATTGCTGCTGGAGTCATTATTTTAAATCCATCGGCTACTTTTGATGTATTGATAGCACCGTAAAAATCTTTTTCCACAGCATTCAGCAAATCATCTGGGTTAGTATATTGCTCGTATTTTCTAAAATCAGATGTAAAAGTAGAATCTATTGAGAAACGATGTTGTTCTCCATTGGTCGAAAATCTGATGGATCCAAGATCAATCAAAGAAGCACCAATTTTATAATTATAAGAACCATTTCCATCGGGCATCACATAATTAACTCCAATATCAAAAGAAAAACCTGCCCCATTTTTATTCAAAACAGGATTTTTTCTGAAATTTTCATTTAAAGCTTCATTGGTATAACCAAAAGTAATATCTGGTTTTGAAATAATAGCTGTATCCTTTGATAAAATCATATTGAAATCATCGGCATTCTTAACATAAAACCCTTGATACCCTATCAAATATTTAACATTTGCTCCCAAATCCAAATAGCCATCTCTCAACTCAATTCTATGACCATAATGAGCCCCAATTTCAGCCCATCCCATTCCTGCTACGTTCATTTTCGGAATATGAATAGGGTCTCCAAATTTAGTATCATATATTTTTTGATAGGTCACACTGCCTGGAAAATTCTCCATATTGGTTTCGAATCTAGCTTTTGTAAATACGCCAAATGAATTATTACCAATATGAAGTGCTAGAGAAGGTCCCGAAAATCTAGTTAAAACCGAAAATCCCTTGTTTCGATTGTTTTCATACAAATGAGCCACTAATGGACCCCGAGGTTGAACATCTTTGGATGGATCAATCGCTTCCTTAACATTTTCGTAATTGCCATAGAGATTGATAATATTTGTTTGAGATATATATCCAAAACTATTATCAAAAAAGAATCCAGCTGATCCGACATTAAAATCCCATGTCAAAGGATAACTAAGATTATTGGCAGGATTAATGGCAATGCCTTCTACCCCCGCATATCGTTCTGTTCTAAGTCCTAGTTGTTCTTGAGCAGATATCCTTGTAGTGAATATAAATATCCCTACCCAAATTGTAATTTTAAGTAATGTGTGCATTTTTATGTGTTTTTTTTTAGTACACAGACTTCTTTTTTCGTCCAAGTCTGAAAGTCATAGTGAAAACTAATACATCAAATAGCTCACAAAATTTTCAAAAAGCATAGTAAAAAGAAAAATCAACAGATTAAGTATTGATTATGAAGCAAATAGCAACATAGATAATTTTGGTAGGAAAATAAGAAATCCAACTATCGCAGCTCCGATTGCACTGATCAATACCGCTCCTGCGGCTAAATCTTTTACTTTACCTGCGATGGGATGATGCTCTGGCGAGACTAAATCTGTAATCTCTTCGAGAGCAGTATTAAAGGCTTCTGCTGAAAAGACGGAAGCTATTGAAAAAACAATCATCATCCATTCTGTAGTAGAAACTCGAAAATAAAACGCCATTAAAATGACAGATATTGTAAAAACTAAGTGGATTTTAGCATGAATCTCAGATTTAAACAAAAATCGAATACCATTTAAAGCATATTTAAAACTATTGATTCGATTCTTCCACATTCGCCAAATTCATTTTTATTTGATATTCACCACAAATTCCAAGATGATTTGTGTATGCATTTGAAATCGTTTTAAAATCTATACATTCAAAATGCTCTGAAAAAAATATGTGATCTGTTGGGTTATCGAAAAAAGGAAATCTTCGACTATCCATCAATTTCATATCACTTTTATACTCTTTGATAAAAGATGCCCATTGTACTTGATTAAACTCACCAAAATTAAGGACAGGTTCATCAATATGCTCAAAATACCGATTCAAAATATCCTTATGCTTTTCAATACGTACGATATCTTTATCATTTAATTCTGGGTAGAAATAAGTAGCTGCCAAATAAATTGGTTGTGATTCAATCTGGATTTTTGCCACCAAATTGGGGCTTTCATCACAATAAACGGTATCCAAATTTTGAAACGGGAAACGAGAATAAATGGCCACACCTAAAAAATCCGTAGTACGATATACCAAAGAGTGATATGGGTATTTTTTATTTAATTTTGATTTCAAAATGGGTTGCCAATCTGGAGTCACTTCTTGCAAAGAAATGATATCCGCATGGGTATCGAGCATTGATTTTATACTTGCATTGGCATCGTCAGAAGCCGCAGACATATTAAATTGAGCCACACTAATCTTTTGTTCGCCATTTATTTTAGGAAAAACTAAATCCTTGTTGGAAGATTGCTGTAAAAATAAGCAAAGAGCAGCCGTACAAGCAAACCCAGTAAATAACAATCCTGGCTTTTTCAAAAACAAAAATCCAATACTTGCAAAAAGATAAGCAAACATAATTTGTACCGCATAGTTGGTTCCTATTTTAAAAACCGAATAATTGGGATTCAACATGACCAAAACCACTCCAGCCATCATTGCTGTTGCAATGACTGATTGAATTAAAAACGATTTTGTATCTTGATTACTCATTTTATTTTGATAGTGTTTATAAATTAGCTTACGAATCAATTATGATTTAGTTGAAGTTTTCAGCTAAAATAAATGGTATTTTTTCAACTTTCACTGTTCCATTGTCTAAAACGAACTGAATCCACAAAATGTACACTCCCACAGAAGATTTATTTCCATCATTATCACTTCCATCCCACTTTAAATGACCTGCAATTCCTATTCCATAATTTTTAAATATTTTTTTAACCAATTGCCCTTTTTCATTATAAATATTGGCATTAATAACATAACCTGGTTTATCTACTTTATATTGAATAATCAATACATCTTGAAAACCATCACCATCGGGAGATATTGTATTGTAGGGTAATTGTATGAATTTATTTTGATTAGCGGCCAAATCCAACTGTTGTGAATTTGCTCTTGTAGGAGTAGCAAAACCAGCAGATTGTGCGGCTGACTGCCAATTGTTGGGGTCTTGGGTAGGTGCATTTGGACTGATGCGTTCCAATGAAACACCATTCAAATCCGCTATTAATTCACTTTGATAATCATCTAAATAATCAAAAGCATCAATTATTTTTGTGGTTCCGTTTTCAATAGTTGACAAGGTGATATTTCCTTCTTTGTCATCCATTGTAGGCAAATTCATATTGATCATTTTATATAAATCTGCATGATATCGAGTTTCTATATCAAAAACATTTTTAGTCAAGACGATATAATCTTTTGGCAAAAAAAGTTGATGAAAACCAACCACCTGTTTGGTATCGGGATCTAAATTATTGGATAAAACGATAGATTCTAAATCTAAAATTTTCTCTGAATTATTATACAATTCCACAAAATCACTCCCCCCAGTAGCTGGATTAAATAAAATTTCATTGATCACAATATCTCCCTTTTCAATCTTCTGCGGCAATCCAAATGTCAATGATTTAGATGCAATAGGATTGCCTACACAATCCGTCACTCCAGCATTTAAATCCAATTGATAAGTCGTTGTCTCCGAAAGAGGCGTCTTGAGCACCATCACAAATGTATTTGAAATAGCATTTGAAAACCGAATAGAGTCAATTTCCAATTTTGGATTAAAACTAAAATTAGAAACATCAGAAAAACTAGCTTGATTGATATTTTTATTAAAAGTAAATGATAATTCAGTCTTACTTTCAGGAAAAACTTCTTTTAATTGAAACGCAGCAAAATCCAAATTCTCATCATTTACAGCATTTATTTTCCCAGGTGTCCCCCCATCAAAACTGGTACTTGCGGACCAATTCAAAATAAAATCACAAATATCATTGAGATTTATTCGTTCTAGCGATATACCCCCATCGCCCCCTTTTCCACCATACATAAAACTAAAATACTCCACTCTATCTATCCAATTGCCATTTTCATCTGCTAAAATAACTTCATCATGACTATTTGATAAACTAGGAAAATTTTCAACGCCGACAACATTTCCGTAAGAAGAAAATGCTGCTACATCCTCCACATCACACAAAATCAAATAAGCATGAGCAGGGATAAAAGATGCTCCAAGAGCTCTAGGTGTTCCTGATGAAATGGTGACTCCATCCAAACTAATATTTTTATCTGTACGATTATAAATTTCAAGATATTCTGCTTCGGGTAGCCCAATTGAAGGAGAAGGGTCTGCCATGATTTCAGTAATAATCACGTCCAAAGGGCGGGGCTTTTCTACTTTTACATATTCAAAATTGATAGATTGCTTATTTGAACTATTGCCTTTTGTATCTTGGATTTTATTGACTGTCAAAGTATATGATTGTCCATTTTCTAAAGACTCATTTAATATCAAATGAACTATTTCAGGTCTTGAATCATCTACAAAAAAATCTTTAATTGAAAGATTAGAAACATCAAAAATAGTAGGGGTAATATCTCCAATAGGTTCATCAAATACTACATCAACTTCCGTATCTGAAATTGGAAAAGCTCGAACCAACTTAGGAGGAAACACATCCACATAAATGGGATCAATCACAATATCATCTAAGAAAAATTTATCTTTTCTGGTAGAAGTATATTTACAAACCCACCCAAAGAATTTACCACCATAGGGATTTCCATCATAATAAACACCTTGGGAATCATAATTTCCATCTCCTTGATAATCTACGAATAATTCAAATTTGCCGCTACTATTTTTTGTTACTTTCACCCATGCTTCCACTTCACTACCGCCAGCCCCACCTTTGACTCCTGATATTAACAAAGTATTATCACTTCCTGTTTGTTTATATAATTCAATAGCATCATCAGAACCCGTAATCCCCCCGATTTTAAGAAAATATCCATTCAAAGGAGATTTTAAATCGTTGGTACTTGAACTCAAATAAATACGTGCAAAATTACTAGATGATGGAGAGAAACCTAATTTCAAATAAAAAAACCAATTGGTGCTATCCGTTGTTTCAACTGGTACAAGTAATTGGGAAGTCGTTTGAGATACATCCGCATCATTCAATTGAAGTTGATTATCATTATTGACAATAAAATTTTCTATATTGCCGAGCCATTTCGGATTTTCAGAAAAATTACCATCAGAAAAGTCCTCAACAAACTGACTGAAACAAAAACTTGTAATAAATAAAAGTGGAAAAAACAATATTTTTTTCAAAGCAAAATTTTTAACAAAGATAGATTATATATTATCAATTTTCAAAAATTCATCTATCTTCAAGATATTCAGAAATAAAAATATGAAATTACTTTTAAATTTAATCCTAGTATTCACCTTATCCATTGGCAATCTATATGCACAACACGGCTCTACAAAAAATGGAGGACATAATATGCATCGCTCACCAAATGGTATCATTAGTGGGAAAATCATTGACAAATCTAAAAATGGTTTGGAATACGTATCTATCGCAGCCACCAATCTAAAAGGAGAAATGGTCGGTGGAAGTGTCACTGACGCATCAGGAATTTTCACTATTAAAAAATTGCCTTTTGGTATTTACAAACTAGAGATTAGTTTTATAGGTTATCAGCCCCTTGTCAAAGAAGGGATCACCCTTTCTAAAAATAAATCAGAAATAGATTTAGGCAAAATTCTATTAAATTTAGACAGTGAAACGCTCTCTACGGTAGAAGTTGTAGGCAACAAGCCAGCGGTTAGATACGAATTAGATAAAAAAATCATTGACGTTTCCAATCTCAATACGGCTGCTTCTCAAACAGCATTGGAAGTATTAGAAACAGTACCGTCTGTCACCGTTGATATTGATGGGAATGTAAGTCTCCGAGGAAGTAGTAGTTTTACCTTGCTCATTGACGGACAGCCCACTAGCTTAGATGTTCAAGATGCATTAAAAACCATTCCTGCATCAACGATTAAAGATATAGAAATCATCACCAATCCATCCGCAAAATATGATGCAGAAGGGACAAGCGGTTTCATCAATATTATTATGAAAAAAAATCAATTGGAAGGATTGAGTGCACTAATCAATGCAAATGGGGGGAATTACAACAATTATGGAGGAAATGCTATTTTAGATTTTAATACCAATAAATTTGGAATAACGGCAGGTGGAAATATGAGAAATATGAACCACCCTGCTGAATTAACTTCTATACGAAGAACTACCATCAATCAGCAAACTAGAGAAATATCTTCCACAGGGCCACACACAAGACAACACAATATACGTGCTGCAAATTTAGAATTAACTTTTCGTCCTAATCCTAGAAATATTTTCATTGTCACGGGGAAATTGATGAGATTCACTATGCTTACGGCATTAAATATACCTTTGACAGAAAAATTAAATGGAAACATCCATTCAGAAACGGTAACTAAGGAACGAACAGACCGTCTCTTTCACAATAAAAATGTAGGACTCAATTATCAATATTTGATCCAAGGAAACAAAAAGCATTACCTACAAGCAAAAGTATTTATCAATAATTTTGATGGGGATGAAGATGGAAGAACGAATTATTTTGAAAAAGATAGTAACGTACAATTTGGGGGAACGAGAAATACAGAAATTGGTCCATCTAATTTGCGTCGATTCAATTTGGACTACTCTAATACCTTTGAAAATGGAAATAAGCTGGAATTGGGTAGCCAATTTCAGTTTGGAAAAAGTTATGATATTACCCACGCATATCGATATAGTACTCTATCACAAAAAATGGAAGAAGTTGATAGTTTAGCCACCAACGTCGATTACAATCGAGATATTTTTTCTGCCTACAGTATATTTGGAGGACAAAAAGAGAAATTTACCTACCAAATAGGCTTAAGAGCGGAGCAAACCAACAGAAATGTTAGCATCAACGGTCATAAAACATCTACCAATATCAAGCGATTGGATTGGTTTCCAAGTGTCCATACCTCCTATCAATTGGCTGAAAGCATACAGATGATGGCAAATTATTCAAGGCGTATCTCTCGACCAAGAAGCTGGTTTTTAGAGCCATTTTTCACTTGGAGAGATGCCTACAATATTCGTCAAGGAAATCCAGATTTGTTGCCACAATATATCGATTCTTATGAATTAGGATTTATCAAAGATTTCAAAAAAGGAAGCATTTCAACGGAATTATATCATCGTACAACACATAATCTTATCAATCGTGTAAAATCTGTGTATAGCCCAAGTGTATTTTTGACACGTCCTGAAAATGTGGGAACAGATTTTTCCACAGGGCTTGAAGTTGCATTAAATAATAAACTCTTTAAGTGGTGGAAATCCAATCTTTCCTTGAATGCCTTTAATTATATAATCAAAGGAGAATTGAATGATGAAGTGTATGAGAATAACTCCAATAGTTGGACGTTGAGATGGTCAAACAATTTTTATCTACCCAAAGATTTTAATTTTCAGGTAGTCACAAAATACAATAGTAAGATTGCTACAGCTCAAGGAATTACCAATTCGTTTTTCACATCAGATATTTCTTTGAAAAAGCAGTTTTTTGATTCAAAATTAACCGCTATTTTGCAAGGTTCAAATATATTTTCTACCTCACAAAGAGAAACTTATTTTGAAGGTAAAGATTTTTATTATTACTTTTTGAGAGTGCCATCTGCTCCTATGGTTTCGTTATCTTTATCCTTTAAAATCAACAATTATAATAAGCGATTGCAAAGGGAGCGGTCGGATGAATTTTAGAAAAGCAAAATCATCCAATATATTAAAGCACTAAAAATCGCAGCAACGGGCAACGTCAATAACCAAGATAATAAAATCTTACGCACTACCTTAATATCTGCTTTTTTCGTTACCGTTCCTATTCCAAAAATCGAACCTACAGACACATGGGTGGTAGAAACTGGCAGTCCATGAATACTGGCAGTAGTAACCAAAAGTCCTGTTACAAGGTTTGCTGTAAATCCCTGTCCGCTATTCATTGGAGTAATTTTCTTACTCATCATCTCTCCGACTTTTCTCGCATTTAATAATCCACCAATCGCCATAGCAATGGCAACGGTTATCATCCCCCATTTGATATCCAGTGCTTGAATAACGACCAACAATCCTACGATTTTAGGAGTATCATTCAATCCTCGGGCAAAACTAACTATACCTGCACTTAGATAATGTGCAACATCCAAAACTTTTTGAGCGTTTAGTCCAATAAAATTGCCTTGATATCTTTCTACGCAATTGGCTTCATTGGAAACACTAATCTCTTGTACCGATGCTCCAATATCCACAAACCCATTGGTAGTTATCGCTTGTGCAATTGGCTTGTATTCATTACCGACACATACACAGGTTTCCTTATCTACGTGCATCATAATACGCACTTTTCTGAAAATGACGTATGCGATCAAACTCACTACAGCCGCCATCAGTGGACTTACAATCAATGGCATCAAAAAGGTCTTTCCCAATTTTGCAAAATTAAAGGCAGCACCAACAGCAACAAGCCCCGCTCCAAGTAATGCCCCCACCAAACTATGTGTTGTAGAGATTGGCATCCCGATTTTAGTAGCTAAAAAAACAGTGATGGCTGCACCTAAAGCGATTGCAATTGCAAATTCAGGTGATTGTATCAAGATATCAGGGACTAATCCTTTTCCAGAAAAGTTTTTCACCAAACTACTTGCAAGGAATATAGCAGCGACTGACCCTGCCATGGTCGTAGTCGTTGCCCATGTTATAGCTTTTTTATAATCGGTAGTTCCACTTCCAAATAATGTAGCAACGCCTTTGAAATTGTCATTTGCCCCATTGCTGTATGCCAGAAAACCTGCTGCAATAAATAAAAGTATTAAAATCATATCGAATTAGAATATTTGAATGGTAAATATAGATTTAATCTAGTGGAAAAACTGTCATTTTGAAGACGGGAGAATCATTCTGTTCCAAAGAAAAAGAGAAATTATAATAGAGTAACAGACCAATACACTCTTTTGGGTTTGTATAAACAACTACACTCTCGATAAATCCAACCATTTTATGTATTTTTGACGTTTCAAATATTTAAGTAGTTGGACACATGTATTTCCATAATATCTTTTTGATATATTTTGCCCAAC
>CAZOHX010000038.1:0-11044 GCA_964579315.1 uncultured Saprospiraceae bacterium | reverse complement strand
GTGGAATTGTGGTTTTGAGTTAATCTTTAGTAAGAAAATATCTCATTTATTGGGCTAAACCAGTGAATTAAATTCGTCCACCACTAACAATTGAGGTAATTCCTAATTCCACATTCCTAATTCTCAATTCCTAATTAAAATAATGATATTTCTTCTTCATTTTCGAAGTCAAAGCATTCTTATTAATCATAAATGCCGTTGTTTTCAATTTAAAATACTCCTTAGACACATACAAATAACCATTAAAAGCATTTCCAGTGTCCCATGAATTTTTCACTAAATACCATTCTTTACCACTTTGATCTTTTGAAATACCAACGATATGCATTGCGTGATCATCTGTAGTTTGGTAATTATCATATTCCATTTGACGACGCTCTTGCGTCACCTTAGCTTCCTTTACAGGGTAGGAAAACATAGTTTCTCGTTCTTCATCTTGCATATCTCTATAAGCAATTGTCGGAACATAAGCCATACCCTTTTTCCATGAAAAATACTTTTCTGAAACATCTGATGCCCAAGCCACGGAGTATCCATTTTTCAAAGATTGATCTACTATTTCGATCATTTCATCCATTGGCACATTCATAGAAAGCCCATAATTCCAGTTATCTGGAACCATAATGACCATATTTTGATAAAAAGGTTGGTGCGTAAATGACGTAAATTGCACATAATCATTTCCATCAAGTCCTACTACTTCTTTTGCGAAAGATTTAGGTGTATAGCTTTTTCCTTTATAAGTAAAATGATCTTCATTGTCCCCTAAATATACATCTAAAACACCTTCATAAGCCTTTTTCCAAACTGGAGTCAAATGTTTATTTTTATTTTTAATTACAGCATCCAACATCGCCTGTAAAACAGTGGACATTTCTCCGTGCCGATTTATATCCGTCCCATAATTCAATCCAGAAAAAGCTTCTTGAGGTACGGCTCCATATTTTTTATACATTTCAAAAACATCTGGAAGTGCACCACCTTGTCCAAACTCTAGAGCACCATGCATACGTACATAGCGATCTCCTTTCTCTAGATATACTTTTTTCACAAAAAACATTTCCGCTAAATCCACAGGGTCTTTCCCCTTACGTATCATTTCTGTTTCTAAAAAGGAATTGGCAGAGTAGCTCCAACAAGTACCTGAAGCACCTTGATTTTTAACGGACGTGGTTTCGATGTTTACAACATCCTTAAATTTAAACCCATTTTGGGCATTCATACTCACAATTGATACCCACACAATGGCCATCATAGTTAATCTCAATTTCATAATTTTATTTTTAGTAATTAAAAGACGACAAATATAAGATTTTTTTTGAGGAAACTCGAATGTAATCCATATCACGAAGTCAAATTGTCGTTTAGCCTAACTTTGCAACTAAATTATGCAAATAAAGTAATTAATTAGTCAAATTTTAGAAAGTATCTAATTACATAAACCATTTTTCTTATGAAACATTTAAGTCTTTTCCTTTTGATTATTGGAATATTTAGTTGTAATAGTGTGGATAAATTGACGCAATTTGATTTACCCTACACTACTAAAACAACAATCCCATCTGTGATTGGGATTGATTTGCCCTTTAATTTACCTACTCCAGCCATTAAAACAAATGTAGAAAATACCTATTCTATCAATAATACCAAAAAAGATTTGGTGGAAGCAATTAATCTCAAATCGTTAGAATTAACACTTTCAGGAGATGATGATTTTAATTTTTTGAAAAGCATCAAGATATTTATCAATGCAGAAGGATTAGATGAATTGGAAATTGCTACCAAAAGCAACATAGATAAAGACATACAAACACTAGAACTTGACGTACATGATGATGTAAATCTAATGGACTACATCCATCAAGACAATTTCAAACTAAAAGTACAACCCGTCACCAAAAAAGTGCTGTTTCACGATGTTGATTTAGGTATCAATGCTGTATTTCATGTCAATGCTAAGATATTGGGGGTTTAAACATCAATACTTTGCCGTTTCCACACGCCTTATAAACTGCTGTGCCATATCTAAATTAATAGGCTGAATCTCCATTTTCCCAGTATCTGTTTTGACAAAACGCTCCTTCTTTTTTAAACCAATGACAGCATCAGTATAAGTGGTATTATTAGAAACGGTTCTCAAAACACCATCTTTATAGCTAAAGAAATAAAAATAATCGCTAGGAGAAGTTACCAAGAAATGAACTCGATCTTCAAAATTAGAAGGCATTTTGAACTCAAAATAACTTTTCACATCTTTGTTTACGTTGGAATTATTAATAGCGATAATATTGTTATTAGAGTCCACAGAGAGTAGCGACTGATAATCTGGATCCCAAACCATATTAATCCTTCCAAAAAAGAAAGATGATTTCAGATATTTTTTAGGAACAGCAAAATTTCCAGCATTCATATTGGTAATCAAATTTAAGCAATCTTCCCGTTTATCAATAAATTCAGGCAGTGTTCTTGCATAAAATTCATCCTTTTTATAATCTACGGGTTTTTGATTAATATCATCAACTCTAAAATCTGCTTCAATAATTTTCATCAACTTTTTGGGCAATTTCAAATCAATGGCAACCATCAAACTTACTTTTGCCTTTTCAGTGTTTGTACTATCTTGAACCAAAGAAGTAGAAATAATCCCAGCTGCCTGAATATCAATATTTGGCATTCCCTCACACAATTGAAATGTTCCTTCCCCATCAATCGTACCATCTTTATGCAATATTAATTTATTTCCTTTCACCAATTGATCCGTTAATCTTGCAGAATCTGCAAAAACAAAATCTTCCGTAGTAGGATTGTAGTCCATAAAACCTCTTACATCTAAAAGATGACGATCTTTGGCAGCATATTTTGGCATCATCACACGAGGATACGTTCGAGCCATTTCTCTACTCAAAAACCAGCCCGTATAAAGTTTTTGACCTTCAAAATTTCGAGGAGTATCATATTTTATCAATGGATTATTCTTGTCCGCTACGGTATTCAATGAAAACCAAGACATATTTGGAATCAAAGGCATATCTATTTTACCAAATCCATTAAATGTCAATTTTGGAGTATTTGAAAACAATTTAATCTCACCCTTAAATTTAGTTTTAAAGTCCATTAAAAAATTTTCATCTTCCTTTACCGTACCTGTTGCACGCGTTTCCACACGTTTTTCACTTCTTTTTCCTTTCCCCACTCTACCGCCAATAATATTTTCAAACAATATTTCTTGCTTCTTTTGTCCAATATCATATTGATAATATCCACTTGCGGTATAGTCTTTTTTACCTTTGACAAATACTTTTGAACGATTGATAACGTGATATTTATTTTCAACACTTGCAATAATCTTTGCCCCTAATAAAG
This sequence comes from uncultured Saprospiraceae bacterium, assembly GCA_964579315.1. GTDB lineage: Bacteria > Bacteroidota > Bacteroidia > Chitinophagales > Saprospiraceae > CAMZLN01. Next base: position 7,681 of record CAZOHX010000038.1, on the reverse strand, counting down.
GCTCCATGATTCCTTCATTCTTGATTTCTACCTTACCATCTTTGGTATAAATAATAGCATCCGCAGAATTGATGATATCTACTCCACCAACACGCAATTCATTCGTATTCAAATCATAAAAAGCAGTTTTTCCAAGAAATTCTAAAGAATCTTGATCAGGATGCGTAGAAACAAATGTACCCGTTTTCCCTGGATCCGTTTTGAAATCAATTGTTTGCTTTTCCATATCCCAAGTAAACTCATTCATTGAAGTGATATACTGATTATAGGGCATTGATGTATTGGTACTATCTGAATTTGCTTTAAAATTTGCTAAACTTGTATCATAATCCACATCTGCTTTTACATTTCTTGTATCAAAAGCAAAATTATCTGTCTCCAATGACTTAATTTTAGCATTGGTAGTATCCGCATATATTTGATGCGAACCAAATGTAAAATCCTTGGAATCAAGCGTTCCCTTTGACCAATCAAAATGACCATCAGCATTCAACCCATCAGGAGTAACGATTATGGTTCCTTTCAGGGTATGATCCTTATCTTTGAAAATATCAAAATGACCATCTTCTGACTTTACATATAGACTATCTTTATAAGGTTTCCAATGAATGTTGACATCTGCACCAAACACTTCTGGCAAAGCAGGAGGTCCCACTTTATCTTCCTTTAATATAAACACATCGGCACTACAAAACATCTCTTTCGGCAAAAACAATATATCATCTGAATCAATACTGGTTGTCAAATATTTGATATTTCCTTTAGCTGTTAATCCTTTACTTGTCAAATCAACATCCCCTTTGTACTTTCCTTTTCCCCCATAAAGATTAGTGGTATTGGTAGTATGATGAAATCCCAGTAAAGTATCTTTTTGCAACTTTAAAGTTTCATCAAATTCATCAAAAATAAAAGCTGAGTTCATTTTTCCTTTAAACGCCAAATCCTCCGCTACGTATTGATCGATATTTTTCATTTCAAAAGGAGCAACTTCAAAATAAAACGAATCCCGATGGTATATTCCGCCTTGAATATCTTTGTCATCATAGAATACTTGCCCCGTAGAAGTAGATTTAAAAATCGGATATTCTGTATCCTCTTTTTTACCACTTTTATTATCTGGTTCATCAATGGATAGGATTCCAGATAAATGTTCGATTCTAGATTTTATGGAAACAGATTTAGGAATCCCATTTTTATCATCAATACCTAGTGGTAAAAATGGATCTAAATAACGAATTGAATCTAAGACAAATTTAAAAGGATCATATTCAAAATGGTTATCTTTACCCTCGAAAACCATAAATCCTCCATAAGTTTTTCCATCATAATCGATATTTCTATTCTGTTTTATAACAATCTCTGATCTAAAAGGACTTATTCCTACCCGCTGAGTGGTACTAAATTGTAAGCTTTTCACACCATGCACCACCATTTCTTTATTTGAAAGTGTCATTTTTGCATTGATAGAATCCGATTTAGACAATATCTTCAAAATATCATAGTCTTCTTTCTCTGCACCCGCATTTGCATATCTAAAAACCTTATCCTTTACTTCGACTAATTTCTTCTTATTTGAAAAATTAATAAACCCTTTTTCAGAAAGATCATAAAAGAGACTTTTAGCACTTGCTAGAGAATAATTTGGATTTATTTGCTCTGCAAGCATCTCTGCATCCAATGTACGAGAATCCATTTCTTCTGAAACTTGTTTAATTATAGCTACAGGATTTTTATTTGACACATTTTGAAGCCGAATATATTCCATTTCATTATAGTAACCAAATGATTCAAAAGTTGCCTTTTGTTTATTCGTTTTTGAAAAAGAAATTCGCTTAGAGCCAATAATGAATTCATTATTTTTCAAATTCCATGTTAATTTATTTGAATTGATTTGAATTTTATGATAAGAATCATAAAATGGGTTTCGATCTGTTCCACTTTTCCCTCTATTTACTGAAATCTCATCCTTATTGAAATCAAATTTAAAATTTACGGAAGGATGATAAATAGAATCTTGACCAAAATAAAAAACAGATTCTACTTTTGAACCTACGAGTGCCGTTTCTTTCAAAGTAAACATGTCCGATATCCCTTTATATAAAGTATGGCCATTTCTTTCAAACAATATTTTTGCTGGAAATTCATCCGTACCTTCTCCATAAATGGTAAATCCTTGTAATTTGAAACCACCAGTATAAGTGATATCTTTGGCAAAGTCCTTAATTTCAATATTTTTATTATCAGAAACAAATCGGGGATAAGATTTACCTTTTTTATTGGTAATTATAACTTTATGTACAAGACTTCCATCAATTGCTTTTCCTGGAAAATATTTATCATAATATAATTTTGCTTTCGGAACTTCCACGATGGGTTTTTTCATATTGATTTCATATGCACCGATTTCAGCGTGAATATCAGGCGCATTTTCCACCTTTTCATCTTTCCACTTTATTACTCCATTTTTTCCTGTCCAAGTTTCCTTTAAGGGAAAATAAGTACCTGAAGTATTGTATATTCGTATCGTATCTTTTTTTCTAGCCCCCAATAAATCAAATGATTGAAAACTAAGTGTGGGAACTCTATCCGTATATTTCATCTCATAAGCTCCATTTCTCGCCAGCCAATTAACCCCTGATTTTGCATATCTAATGGTATTATTATCAAATAAATGGCTTGAAAATCGTAAAATCTTTTTAAAATCTCCCGTTTTCTTACTTTGAATATCATCAAACATTTGATTCAGTATTCCGTTCCAAATGGGCCATTTATTTACGACATCTTCTGTTTTGACTAGACTATTAATACTCTTCACATACGGAGCAAAAAAAGTAGTTGCATTCATTTTCTTTGTCAACATTTTATTAGACAAAGCATGAATATCCTTAAAATAATCATCTGTAATCACACCAGAAGTTAGATTAGCCTTAAATATTTTAAAATCTTCTTTAAGCTGTTTTTTCCCACTTTTGGTAAAAAACTCCTTAAAAACCTTGATAAATTCAGCCTTACTTTCTGGAAATTCGGTAGGAGTCTGTGCTTTTAACGAGAAACTCATTAAAAAAATAATGAAAATTGAAATCGGTTTCATACTGTTCATTCTTAATAAATAAAAATTGGCAAACTGGTTTAGGATTGAATTACTCTATTAATAAAGTACAAATCATCTTAATTCTAACTGCCAGCAAAGCCAATTATTGCGTTGTCGCTGATTAATCAAGTCATATCCGTTACTTATTACAGCATCCATCATTTTGGATTCATCTTCTTTTAAAAAACCTGATATGATTAACTGACCGCTTGGATTCAAGTACTTTTTCAAGGGTTTTAAAGAAGATAATATTACATTTCTATTAATATTAGCTAAAATTATTCCAAAATTATTGGGTTCTATTGATTCAAGTGTTCCTTCGACCACAAAAATATTATCAATTTCATTGATTTTCGCATTTTCAAGCGTATTCAAATAGGATTCTTCTTCAATATCAACAGCGACTACACTATGTGCACCTAGCCTTGATGCCAAAATAGACAAAATTCCCGTACCACATCCATAATCAAAAACTTTCCTATCTTGAAAATCCATATACTCCATGGTTTCTATCATCATATGAGTGGTTTCATGATGCCCTGTACCAAATGCCATTTTAGGATTGATGACCAATTCATGACTGACATCATCAATGGGATCATGAAATTCTGCTCTTATTCCACAAAAATGATTCACCACAATAGGATTAAATCCTGACTCCCAAATGGCATTCCAATTTTGATATTTCACAACCTGAGTTTCATAACTAAAATCATAAAAATGACCCAATTTAGAAATTTTTTCTACTACTACATCCAAAGGAGTTGAATCCATTGGGATATACGCCTTAAAACCATTGTCTTTTTCTTCAAATCCATCAAAATTTAACTCCGCAAAAAGCGTAATCAATGGTTCGATATTTTCTGATACTGTCTCTACTTCAAATAATTGATAATCCACACTTTTTTAATTGTTAATGGTTAATTATTAATGGTTAATTGGTTAATTGCATTTCTGATAACTGATAACTGAAATCACTGATAAATTTCTGATTTATAAGACTTCAAGGTATTAATAATCAAGGAAGTTACCGTCATAGGCCCTACTCCACCAGGAACAGGAGTGATATAACTCGATTTTGGAGCAACACTATCAAATTCCACATCACCTACTAGGCGGTATCCCCGTTTTCGAGTAGCATCATCTACCCTATTGATTCCAACATCAATGATCACCACGCCATCTTTCACCATATCTCCTTTTAGGAAATTGGGAATACCAATAGCTGCTACAATAATATCCGCCTGCATAGTAAACGATTTTAAATCCTTTGTTCTACTATGACAGACCGTAACCGTTCCATTGCCCGATTTCCCCTTTCTTGATAATAAAATACTCATAGGACGACCTACAATATTGCTTCGACCTAATATGACTATATTTTTCCCTGTTGTTTCAATATGATATCGCTCCAACATTTGCATAATTCCAAAAGGCGTTGCAGGAAGGTAAGCTGGTAAATTTTGAGTCATTCTTCCAAAATTACAAGGATGAAAACCATCCACATCTTTCCTAGGATCAATAGATAAAAGAATTTTTTCTTCATCGATATGCTTCGGAAGGGGCAATTGCACGATATATCCATCTATTGCTGGATTTTTGTTCAATTTATCTACAATTTCCAATAAATCAGCTGTTGTGATAGCCGCTGATTTTTCAATATGACTTGAATCAAAGCCCACTTCTTCACACGACTTTATCTTATTTCTCACATATACCTTGCTCGCAGGATCATCCCCGACAATGACAGCCGCTAAATGCGGTTTTCTTTGTCCTTTAGCAGTTATTGCTCTTACTTCATCCGCAATTTCAGACTTAATTGTCTTGGAAAGTTGTTTTCCATCTATAATTTCATACATATTTCAGTTATCCGTTATTCCCGTTACAAATTAAATTGCATTTCGATTCAAACAATTTAAATCTTCAAAAGCAGCGATAACCCTTGATTTCATAGACTCTTCTGCCGCACGTAGCCATTTTCTTGGGTCATAAAATTTCTTATTAGGCTTATCATCTCCATCAGGATTACCAATTTGACCTTGTAAATAATCGTGATTTTTTTGTTCATATTGACGGACACCATCCCAAAAAGCCCATTGTGTATCTGTATCAATATTCATTTTTACGGCACCATACTCTATGGCAGCACGAATATCTTCTCGAGAAGAACCCGATCCACCATGAAACACAAAATTGATTGGATTGTCAGCCGTTTTATATTTTTCTTTGATAAATTCTTGAGAATTTTTTAAAATAATAGGTCTCAATTCAACATTTCCAGGTTTATAAACTCCGTGTACATTTCCAAATGCGGCAGCAATGGTAAATTTGTTACTTATTTTAGACAATTTTTCATAAGCAAAAGCGACCTCTTCTGGTTGGGTATATAATTTCGAAGAATCAACATCCGTATTATCAACGCCATCTTCTTCTCCACCCGTTACTCCCAATTCAATTTCCAACGTCATACCTATTTTTGACATACGTTTTAAATATTTCTGAGAAATGGCAATATTTTCTTCGATAGGCTCTTCTGATAAATCAATCATGTGTGAACTAAATAGTGGAAATCCACGATCCTTATAAAATCTTTCTCCAGCATCTAAAAGCCCGTCAATCCAAGGCAATAGTTTTTTTGCACAGTGATCCGTATGTAAAATGACAGGAATTCCATACTCTTTTGCCATCACGTGTACGTGCATAGCTCCAGATACACCACCGATGATTGCTGCACGTTGATTTTCATTAGAAAGTCCTTTTCCAGCAGTAAAGGAAGCTCCCCCGTTTGAAAATTGGATAATTATAGGAGAATTTACTTCTCTTGCAGCTTCTAGTACAGCATTGATACTATTTGTACCGACCACATTGACCGCAGGTATAGCAAAATTATTTTCATTTGCATAATTCAATAATTCCGTTACTTCATCTCCCCAAAGTACACCTGCTCTAAATTTTTTCGTTTTTGCCATTATAATTCGTTTAGTAGATAAATTAAATTAATGGTCAAAAATAGTCTATTTTTCGGAAAATGAAGCATTTGTACTTAGAAATTCATGCATCAAATGAAGGATTTGTTAGTTTTCAGATTCCAACTTTAAAACCCTAGTAGTGTAAGCTCTTGTCTCCTTACAAAGTTTTGCATTATCATATAATGACTGACCATAAGAAGGAATCATTTCCGTGATTTTTTCAATCCATTCATGAGATTTCATTTCTTTTGGAAAACACTTTTTCAAAACATCTAGCATAATGACAACCGATGTAGATGCCCCAGGAGATGCCCCTAATAAGGCAGCCAATGTACCCTGTGCATCCGTAACTATCTCCGTTCCAAATTTTAAAACGCCCCCTTCTTCTTCATCTTTTTTGATAATTTGCACCCGCTGTCCTGCAATGGCCAATTCCCATTCATCAAATTTAGCCTTTGGATAGTACTGTTTCAGTGCTTCAAAGCGATCTTCTGGTGACTGAATCACTTGTTCGATCAAATATTTTGTCAAACCCAAATTGTGGTATCCCGCAGAAAGCATAGGCCAAATATTATGCACTTCCAAGGAAAATGGTAAATCGAAATAAGAACCTTCTTTCAAAAATTTGGTAGAAAAACCTGCAAAAGGACCAAAGAGCAATGACTTCTTGCCATTCATTACTCTTGTATCTAAATGGGGAACTGACATCGGAGGAGATCCATGTGCTGCTTTTCCATAGACTTTAGCTTCGTGTCTTGCAATGACCTCGGGCACATCACATTTCAACCATTGCCCACTCACAGGAAATCCGCCATAACCACGAGATTCGGGAATGTCCGTTTTTTCCAATAAGGTCATAGATCCGCCCCCTGCTCCGATAAACACAAATTTTGAAACAATGGATGATTCTTCCTTTGTATCCATATCTTCAATTTCAATCTCCCAACCAGTATCTGTTTTATTAATATCCTGAATTTCCGTTCCCAAATGCAATTGAACGCCATCGCACGATTGTAAATAAGCAATCATCCCCCTTGTAATTGCACCAAAATTAACATCTGTTCCAATATCCATTTTAGTAACTGCAATTTTCTCATCATGAGCACGCCCATCCATCATTAAAGGAATCCATTCTGCTATTTCATCCCAATCTTCAGAATACAACATATCATCAAACAACGGGTATTGCGTCAATGCAGCATATCTTTTTTTAAGAAATGCTACATTTTTTTCACCCCAAACAAAACTCATGTGGGGAACATCATTGATGAAAGGGTTTTTAGTGACTAGATGCTTATTTTTCAAGAGATATGCCCAGAATTGTTTAGAAACTTCAAATGAAGAGCCAATTTTTATAGCTTTTGAGATATCAATACTTCCATCAGGTAATTCTGGGGTATAATTTAATTCACAAAAAGCGGAATGCCCTGTTCCTGCATTATTCCAAGCATCTGAACTTTCTGCACCCACCTTGTCCAATCTTTCATAAATATCAATTTTGGCATTTGGCATCAATTTTTTTAAAAAAATACCGAGGGTTGCACTCATTATTCCTGCTCCAGTGAGCACAATATCTGTTTTATGTTCGAATTTCATTATTCTGACTTTTTGATTGTTCCCT
>CAZOHX010000037.1:0-11126 GCA_964579315.1 uncultured Saprospiraceae bacterium | reverse complement strand
CCAACGCATGCTTCAATAAAACGGAAGCTTGAGCATATATACTTGGTGCTTGTAATTTATTCATCAGGTAATATCCGTCTATGAAATTTTCTATGCCACCAGAGATAATAAATGAGTGACATAAAGCTTCTTTTCCTAATTCCACTTGAATATTATTTACAAAATTTATCATTTCTTCTGCTGAATGCCCAATTAATTGAATATCTTGAAAATAATTTTTTTCTGAATCTTTATTTCTAATTAACTCTAATTTAGAAAAATTAGTACCACCATGTGCTGCAAAATCAATAGCGGCTAATGGCAATTTAATCAATGCTTTCAAACTGTGATATCCAATACCTTGGCCAACTTCTTTGATAATTATTGGAAATTTCACCAAATCAAGTACTCTTTTTATGGTTTCAATAGGAGGATATTTAAATCGATCGCCCTCAGGTTGTAGCCATTCTTGTAGTGGATTTACATGAATGATGAGTCCGTCAGCTTGTAATTTAGCAACCAATTCAATGAGTTTATGTATCTCTTGATTATCCAATAGCTCCTCAATTTGTGCAATACCTAAATTTGCAAATAATGGATTTTCATAACCTAGTGTTTTTCTAATATTAAAATCTTTGAGTTGATCATTATTGTACAGTATAGGTCGGCAAGACCCCAATCCCATTCCCATTCCGAATGCGTTGGCAACTTTTGCAAGATTAAAATTAATTTTTCCTGCCAATTGAGTGCCACCTGTCATGCTAGAAATCCAAATGGGGGTTTTGATTATTTTACCTAGGAAAGATAGTGGTTCTAGAGAATTTTGATGACCAGAAAGCATTGGTTCATACAAAAACCTATGGTCTAGTTGTTGACTAGAGACTTGGGCTTCAAAAGCCATTTTTATATGATCTTTTTTTCTAGAAGAAAGATCATCTGATATATTTTTTTCGAGTTTATTCATTCAACTTTTATGTACTGACCAACAAAGGTAAGAAAAATTCTTTGAGATAAGTAGAGTTGAATACTTGTGTTAATTTATGTTAGCTATTAACTCAATATTTTGACCATCTCCAACATGACAGGATTGATTTCATTATGATATTTGATAGCTTTCTCAAAGGGTGTAAATACGATTTGATTATTGATAATTCCGACCATTTCCCCTCTTCTACTATTCAATAAAGCCTTCACGGCTTCCATTCCCATCCGACTAGCTCTTACACGTTCCATAGCGGTAGGTTTTCCCCCTCTCTGGATATGTCCAAGAATAGTGACTCTCATATCTACTTGATTAAAACGTTTTTTGACTTCTTCTGCGATTTTAAAAGCCCCTCCTGCGTCATCTCCTTCTGCTACAACAACAATATTTGATGTTTTTTTATTACTATAATTATTTTTCAATAACTGGACAAGAGAGTTAATATCTGTCTTGCTTTCTGGAATTAAAACAGCTTCAGCACCAACAGCAACACCAGCGGACAGTGCAATAAATCCAGCATCTCTTCCCATTACTTCAATAAAAAATAACCGATCATGAGCATTGGCAGTATCTTTTATTTTGTCAATAGCTTCCATGGCTGTATTGATGGCGGTATCATATCCGATGGTAAAATCAGTTCCGTACAAATCGTTGTCGATTGTACCTGGGCAACCAATAATGGGAAAATCAAATTCTTCATTAAAAATTTTTGCTCCAGTAAACGAACCGTCACCGCCAATCACCACCAATGCATCTATATTTTCTGCTATTAAATTTTGATAAGCTTTTTTTCTTCCCGCTTTGGTTTTGAACTCCTCGCTTCTTGCCGAATGCAAAATAGTGCCACCCTGTTTGATGATTCGACTCACAGAATGAGAATACAAAGGGATAAATTCCTTGTCAATAAACCCCTGAAATCCCCTTTTTATTCCTACTATTTCTAAGCCAAAATGTATTCCTGTTCTAACAACTGCTCTAATGCACGCATTCATACCTGGGGAGTCACCACCAGATGTAAAAACACCAATCTTCTTCATTTAAATTAGTTATATCTTCGTTTAATAAGTTTTATAAAAATTTTAGCTTTTTTAATTTTTAGTGGATTGGTCCAATTAAATTTTTCTGCCAAATTTTCTGCAATATAGGATTTTGCTTCATTAAATGATGAAAATGAGTTTAAGATATCAAGACTTTTGTCAAATAATCTATGATCGCCATCATAAAGGTCATTGATTGTCAATATTTTTTCATTCAAACCGATTGATTTTTTCAAATCAGAAATAGGCAAAGCACTTAATTTGTCTGAAACTTCATTGGAAGAACTAATATCGAATAACTCTGCAAATTTCGGATTAATATTGGCTGAATAGTTTGCTTCTTGAGTAGCTGTGGGTTGAGTGACGACAGGCTCTGGGGTGACGACGGGCTCAGGAACAGGAATGGTCTCCTTAACAGGCGTTTGATACTGATTGTTAGTTTCAGGATTTGATGTGTAATCTTTTAAAGAATCTGGAATTTTTATAATTGTAGGTTTTTTATAGGTTACCTTTTCTTGTACAGGTTCTACTTTTGGAGTAGGTGGAGCGACAAAAGTAGTTTCTTCTTCAATTTCTTCTTCGATTACATTTTTTGCAACGGTTTTAGTCTTAGTATTATCGTTTAAAAATTCATCATAAAATTGACGAATATAACTCAACATTAAGTCTTTCTCAATATTGGAAACTTTTCCATCTACCATTAAGTTTTCAAAAAGTAGATTCATTTTGTTTAAAATAATTTTTGATTCTTTTAAGTTCATTTTTTATAAATTTAAGTTTGTGGTTTTCAAAATATTAGGTTTTTTACGATAAAAAAATATCAATTTTAAGCATTTTTTCACGTATATTCATAATATTTCTAAAAATAAAAAAAAGTTTACAACAAGTTGGCAAAAAATTGTTGAAGTACCCAATAAAAAAGTAATTTTGTGTGACTACTATGATTACTCACTTACTAATTTTAAACATGTTTTTAGAACCACATTTCAAAGGACAACGAAGCGGATGGATTGAAGTTATCTGCGGATCAATGTTTTCTGGCAAGACAGAAGAATTAATTAGACGTATCAAACGTGCTAAAATTGCAAATCAGAAAATAGTTATCTTCAAACCCAAAATTGATACTCGTTACGATGACATCAAAGTGGTTTCTCATGATGATAACGCAGTAGATTCTGTTCCTGTTGCAAATGCTACGGATATTTTGCGAATGGTTACAGATGATGTCAATGTGGTAGGAATTGATGAGGCTCAATTTTTTGATCTTAAACTCACACCGACCTGTGAAGCACTTGCATTGAGAGGTATTCGTGTAATTGTCGCTGGATTGGATATGGATTTTAAAGGAAAACCTTTTGGACCTATGCCAAATCTTCTTGCGTCTGCGGAGTACATTACAAAAGTTCATGCTATTTGTCATCATTGTGGCAATCTTGCTACACATTCTTATCGTCTTTCTGCAAATCAAAATCAAGTCATGCTAGGAGAAACAGATACTTATGAGGCTCGGTGCCGAACATGCTACAATATGGGTAATATTATGGACTTAAAAGTGGTGAATGAATAGAGTATGAAAAAAAATGTATTGGTGATAATCAATCCCAAAGCAGGTGTGAAACGAAATAAAAAAGTAGAGCAATCGCTTGAAAAATATTTAACAAAGGAGTATTTTGATGTTGAGATTTATTATACGAAAGCAGCACTAGATGGGAAAAAATATGTTCATTTAAATATCGACAAAAATTGGGATGCTGTATTGGTAGTGGGTGGAGATGGCACTGTAAATGAAATTGGGAGTGAATTGGTAGGTACAAATATCGCATTGGGTATTATACCTATGGGCTCTGGGAATGGACTTGCTCGATATTTAGACATTCCTTTAAAACTAGAAGCAGCTATTGAGCGGTTTTCAAAATTTAAATATAAATCAATCGATGCAGGGAAAATAAATAATTTATTTTTCTTCAATAGCCTTGGATTTGGTATAGATGCCATAGTTTCAAAAAAATTTAGTGAATCAAAATCAAGAGGACTCAAAGAATATGTGAGAATTGCTGCTCCAGAGATAGCAAAGCCAACCAAAGTGAACATTGATGTAGAAATCAATGGAACTACTCGAAAATGTGAAGCTGTTTTTTTCTCAATAATGAATATTGATCAATTTGGCAATGGATTTATCGTTGCTCCAGGTGCTAATGCAGAAGATGGTATTTTGGATGTGGTCATTATAAAAAAAATGCCCATGACCCATATTGGGCAATGGCTTTGGAAAAGTTTTCGAGGAAAGCCCATCGAACACAAATATATCGAGAAACTAAAAGCCGAGCATTTAACGATTCAAAATCACCAAGGGTTTTTTCAGATTGATGGGGAATATATTGAAATGAATGGAGAACTAAAAGTTTCAGTGATTCACAATAGTCTAAACGTTATTTGCTAAAAAAAATATCTTATCGTTGTTGTTTAGATGACATTATTCTTAATTTCGCAAATTAGAATATAAAAATTTACATTTTTTTTGATCATTAACCTAAAGTCTTGAGCAAACGAAATCCAATAGGGCTGGATAATATTGATTGGGTGACATTTTCCCTAACTCTAAGTTTAATCGTACTTGGATGGCTGATGATTTATTCTGTGAATTTTAATATGAATTATCCTGATAATCTAGTTGATTTTATTTTGCATACATCTGTCGGGAAGCAAACCATCTGGATTGGTATTTCATTTTTAGTCGTTTTTATTATTTTATTATTGGATTGGAGAATTTGGGATACTTTTGCTTATCCGATTTACGGTATTTCTATGGTTATGCTGTTTTTGGTGCTTATTTTGGGATCTGAAATAAAAGGAGCTACATCTTGGTTTGTATTTCCTGGTGGATTCTCCTTCCAGCCATCAGAATTTGCCAAATTTGCTACGGCTCTAGTATTGGCATCGGCTTTGTCAAATCCCGAAACAAATTTTAGAACACGCACATCTTATATAAGAACATTTGGACTGCTAGGCATTCCCATCTTGCTCATATTATTTCAGCCTGACGCAGGATCTGCCTTGGTTTTCTTTTCCTTTTTTATATTATTTTATAGAGCAGGGCTTTCAAATACGCCCTATGTCATTGCCACTTGGATAGCATCATTGTTTATTATTTCTCTTAAGTTTGATCGAATTGATATAATTTTCGTGCTTCTATTTTTAGGATTAAGCTATTTAATATTGAATCAAAATAGGGATGTTTTGCTCAAGCAAATCGAAATGGGATTGCTTCTTGTAGGAGCAGGTCTGCTTTGGTACTTTGATTTTCTTTTTTATGGAATAATAGGTTTGTCTGTATTGTTTCTAATATTTTCAATTATAGAATTGCAGACAAGAAATGAAAGAGCTACTTTTTTTACGCTGCTTTCCATTGGTATGTCAAGTATTATTGTGTTTATCACATCATATGCTTTTAATAATATCTTAAAAGCACATCAACAAGAACGAATAAATGTTTGGTTAAATCCAAGTAAATGTGACCCAAGGGGATCATTGTACAATGTATTGCAGTCAAAATTGGCAATTGGTTCGGGAGGATTTCAAGGAAAGGGATTTTTGGAGGGGATAATGACAAAATTGAATTATGTACCAGAGCAATCTACCGATTTTATTTTTTGCACAATTGGTGAAGAACAAGGATTTTTAGGGGCAGCAGCTTTTATCATTCTTTTTATGCTTTTGTTAATCAGAATAACAGTTTTGGCGGAAAGACAAAAATCAGTTTTTGCAAGAAATTATGCGTATGCCATCGTGGGAATCTTTTTCATACACTTTTTAATTAATATTGGAATGACCATTGGCTTTTTCCCCATTATTGGTATTCCGCTTCCATTTGTAAGTAAAGGAGGATCTTCTTTGCTTTTTTTCTCAATTATGATTGGTGTCCTTTTGAAACTGGACAGTAGTCGATATGCTATTTAAATGAAATTTTCACTTACACATAATGATAAGAATACCAGTGCAAGGGCTGGAACTATTACCACAGATCATGGTACAATCCAAACCCCTATTTTTATGCCCGTAGGCACTATTGGCAGTGTAAAAGGCGTTCATCAACAAGAATTAAAGACAGAAATAAATGCTCAAATAATTTTGGGGAATACCTATCATTTGTATTTAAGACCGGGTATTGATATTCTCAATCAGGCAGGGGGGCTTCACAAATTCATGGCATGGGATCGACCCATTTTAACGGATAGTGGCGGATATCAAGTCTATTCTTTGAGTGGTACAAGAAAAATCAAGGAAGAAGGAGTGACTTTTCGTTCGCATATTGATGGCTCTAAGCACGTTTTTACACCAGAATACGTAATGGATATTCAAAGAAATATTGGAGGAGATATCATTATGGCATTTGATGAATGTGCTCCTTATCCTTGTGAATACAAATATGCAAAAGCATCTATGCACATGACACACCGTTGGTTGAAAAGGTGTTTTAATCGTTTTAATGAAACAGATCCTTTGTATGGATATGAACAATCATTAGTGCCCATTGTACAGGGAAGTGTTTATGATGATTTGCGTAAAGAAAGTGCCGAGACTATCGCTTCTTTTGAAGCAGATGCATATGCCATAGGTGGATTGTCGGTGGGAGAACCTGCCGAACAAATGTATGAAACAACAGCACTTGTTTGCGGTATATTGCCCAAAGATAAACCCCGTTATTTGATGGGAGTGGGTACTCCAGCCAATATTTTAGAAGGGATTTCGTTAGGAATTGATATGTTCGACTGTGTTTTGCCATCCAGAAATGCTCGACATGGATTATTATATACAGCAGATGGTTTTATGAATATGAAAAATGCGAAATGGAAAGACGATTTCTCTCCTATCGATATAAATAGTAATGCCTACACTAGTCGGGTACATACAAAAGCATATTTAAAGCATTTGTTTCAAAGTAAAGAGCGACTAGGAGGGCAAATTGCGACAATTCACAATTTAAGTTTCTATTTATGGCTAGTTGGAGAAGCAAGAAAACATATCATTGCAGGAGATTTTGCTGCATGGAAAAATGTTATGGTTAAAAAAGTAAGTCAACGTTTGTAAATGTTTAAAATATTAGACAAATATATTGCAAAAAAATATATAGTGACCATTCTGTTTACTATGTTTGTTTTTACGTTAATCTCAGTAGCAATTGATTACAGTGTAAAAGCAGAGGATTTTGATAGTCCAGAAAATTCAATGCTTACAGCAAAGCAGATTATTTTTGACTATTATTTAAATTGGATCCCATTTATCAATGGGATGTTGATGCCGATTTATGCCTTGATTAGTGTCATATTCTTTACATCTCGACTAGCATCCAATTCAGAGGTTATTTCTATCTTAAATGCAGGGGTTAGCTTTAAAAGATTAATGGTTCCTTATCTTTTTGTTGCTGGTATTATTACAGTTTTTCAACTTTTGGGCAATCATTACTTTATTCCTACAGGAAATAAAACTCGATTGAAATTTGAGAATACCTATATCTATCATCATAACGAAAAAGGTAAAACCGATAATATACACATGTTTATTGGTCCAGAAACCAAGGCTTACATCAATAGATATAGTAAAAAGAGTAAAACCATTCACGGACTATGGATAGAAAAAATTGTAGATAATAAACTTAAATCTGTTTTAAAAGCAAAAACAGCAAAATGGGTAGAAAAATCAAAAAAATGGAAAATAAATAATTATCAGATTCGTACTTTTGATGGTCTCCATGAAACTTATTTTGACGAACCTAAGAAAAGTATTGATACAACGTTTGCCATACATCCGAGTGATTTTATCAAATACAATAATGAAAAAGAGATGATGACTACCACAGAATTGAGGACGTCTATTGAAAGAAGTAAATCTAGAGGACTTGGAGATTATAAATCTTATGAAACGGAAATATATCGACGTACCGCCGATGCGTTTACTACCATTATTTTGACATTAATCGGACTAGCGATGGCATCTCGAAAAGTACGTGGAGGTATTGGATTGCATCTAGCTATTGGTATGGGCTTAGGGTCTATTTATATTTTCCTTTCTAAATTTTCTGTTACTTTTGCCAATAATCCCAATGTTTCATCTGCTATTGGTGTATGGATTCCCAATGTGATATTTATAGCTATCAGTATATTTTTAATTTATAAAGCCCAGAAATAATGAGTGACAAAAACGATTATTTTGTTACCGAATTGTTGAATTGGGGGAAATCCGTGGATAGAAATCTACCATGGAAAGAGACAAGAGATCCATACAAAATATGGCTTTCAGAAATTATATTACAACAAACGAGAGTTGCTCAAGGACGACCCTATTATTTAAAATTTATAGAACAATACCCAACGGTCTATGATATGGCGAAGGCAAGCGAAGAAGAGATATTGGGATTGTGGAAGGGATTGGGATATTATTCTAGGGCTAGAAATATGCATTTTTCTGCCAAGATGATTGTAGATGATTTTGGTGGAACTATTCCCAATGATTTGAAGAAAGTACTCAGTTTGAAAGGGGTAGGTAATTATACCGCAGCAGCGATTCTATCCTTTGCGTACAATGCTCATCATGCTGTGGTAGATGGAAATGTGATTCGTGTTTTGTCCAGATATTTTGGGATTGTGGATGCTGTGGATAACACTCAAACTTTGAAGGGAATCCAAAATTTAGCCAATAGCCTACTTCCAAATGGAAAATCTGATGTCTATAATCAAGCTATTATGGATTTTGGAGCTACCTATTGTATTCCTAAAAATGCTGATTGTGAAAATTGTATTTTTAATACAAACTGTGGTGCATTCAAAGATGACTTAGTCACTCAAATTCCGTTAAAATTAAAAAAAATGAAAAAAACAGAACGATTTTTTCATTTTTTGGTTGTAATTGATGATGATAAAATTTTGATGGAAAAAAGGACAGGACAAGATATTTGGAAAGGTCTTTTTCAGTTGCCAATGATTGAAGTACATACAAAACCATCTACGGATAAGTTGGTGGTTTCCAATACAGATTTTGAAAATATCACCCAAACTATTTTTATTGAGAAAAAGAATCAAGTACTAACTCATCAAAAAATAAATGGATATTTTTGGAGATGTACTTTTGATGAATTTCAGATTAATAATCCAAAATATAGATGGATGTCATTCGATCGATTAGAAAAAATTGGGCTTCCACGAATAATTGATTTGTTTCTTTCAAAATTTTTATTATCTTTAAAGTAATTCGTTGAATAAAGTAATTTTTCGATGAATTAAAACTATTTACTCAAATTAAAAAAACAAATTACTATGTTGAATCGCGTTATGTTTATTGGAAATCTAGGTCGTGATCCTGAAATCAGACGATTAGATAGCGGTGTGACAGTTGCAAAATTCTCAATTGCCACTAATGAAAGCTATAAAGACAAAAATTCTGGAGAATGGATAACCCAAACTGAGTGGCATGATATCGTCATGTGGAGAGGGCTTGCCGATCGGGCAGAACGGCAATTGAAAAAGGGAAATATGGTCTATGTGGAAGGAAAATTGACACATAGAAAATATCAAGATAAAGACGGAATTGATCGATATGTAACAGAAGTTGTTGCAAATACGTTTCGTTTATTAGAAAAAAGAGACCGTAATGGAGAAGGGTATATTCCTACGACAGAGCCAGGTTTTGTTGCTAACGAAACGACTACCACAACTGAAAAGCCTGTAGAAACTAAGGCAGATGCTACAGATAAAGTAGATGATTTACCGTTTTAATTTTTCCGTTGTTCGCTTTCTAGGGGGTACGTTTTTAGCAAACCTTCTAGAAAGCGATTGATATTTTTTAATAAAATAATATTTTTTTGGAATCGGATATATATAGTATCTCGACTTTACTTTTTCATAGTTTTTTAATGATCAATATTGGAGATTTGATACTCTCTGTGTTGTTTCTTGTTACCATGCTATTGATTTCGGCGATGATGTCAGGCTCTGAAATTGCATATTTTTCTATTGGTCCATCTGATATAGAACAACTCAAGCAAGAAGGAAAACTTTGGTCGGAAAGGATATTGAATCTTTTAGGTGATGAAGATAGGTTGCTGGCGACTGTGCTTGTATTTAATAATTTGATTAATATTGGGATTGTAATTATTTCTGATCATTTATTGGGAATTATTTTTTCAAATCATTTTTATCATTTTTTTGCGGTTAAAATTCAAGATTTTCTCGTTTTTGATTATTTGACGATTGATGGTATTGCCAATTTTTTGCATATTTTTATTACAGTTGTTTGCGTCACATCTTTGTTGGTTCTTTTTGGAGAAGTTATTCCTAAAGTATATGCAAAATTTAATTATTTGACGTTTGCAAAAATCATGTCCAATATTCTTACCAAATTGGTCTGGTTTTTTACGCCCATTACTGGTTTTTTAGTGAATGGATCAGAGATTATAGAAAAAAAATTATCACAAAAAGCAAATGGCGATATTTCGGCAGAAGAAATGGATGCTGCTATCAAATTGACTATTAAGGGAAATAAACATGATAAAGCAGATTTTGATATACTAAAATCCATTACCCAGTTTGGGGATGTCTCCGTCAAGCAAATTATGACATCAAGAGTAGATGTTGTTGCAATAAGTAGCGATATAAGTTTCAAGGAAGTAATGAAATTGATTAAAAAATCTGGAATGTCTAGAATACCTGTCTATGATGATAATATTGATAATATTATCGGAATTTTATATGTCAAAGATTTTATCAAATATATCGATGCTCCTGATGATTTTGAGTGGGTGAAACATATTCGAAGAAAATCACTTTTTGTACCAGAATCCAAAAAGATTGATGATTTATTAGCTGAGTTTCAGAATGAAAAAAAGCATATGGCGATTGTTGTTGATGAATTTGGGGGCTGTTCAGGATTAGTCACGTTGGAGGATATTATGGAAGAAATAGTTGGGGACATTAAAGACGAATTTCATTTAGATCCAAATATTAATTTTAAGAAAATTGATAATTTTAATTATGAATTTGCTGGAAAAACGCTCATCAATGATTTTTGTAAACTATAAAAATTAGATATTGATTATTTTGATAAGGCAAAAGGGGATTCAGATTCTTTGCCGGGAT
>CAZOHX010000036.1:0-11127 GCA_964579315.1 uncultured Saprospiraceae bacterium | reverse complement strand
ACCAATCCCAACCAAAACTAAACAAACAGATGCCAATTACTGCTGTGAAATATCTTACAAAGATACAGCCTTTCTAAATTTACTCAAATTCACCACCATCAGAAATACCACTTTCAAAAAAGTAATAATCTTTTACAACATCTGAAAGAAAAACTACAGGCGTTCTAGAGTGATTTTTTTCTCCAATAATATTTTCAATTTTAGGGATAAGTTTCATAATCGCTTCCGTACGGCCTGGAGACCTTTGCGTATTTAAAATTTTCTTGATTACAGCAATATTATTATCTGATAAATATTCAGCCCCTTCATAAATAGGGGTGTAAGATGCTTTGAATTGCCCTAAAATCGCTTTAGAATGATTGGTCGTATCCTTCAAACTCACCACCGTAGTACCTGCAGCCATATCACCTACCCGTTGATTCTTTGATCCAATAGATATGGCTAAAAAAGCGACTAAACCATTTAATAAGGTGAAATCTATAATTCTCAATAACCAACGAAGCAGATAAGAACCTACGGTCACCTCCCCTCCTTCAATAGATTGCACCTGAATCTGTAGAATTTTTTTCCCTGGAGATTGCCCATTGTTGAAAACTTCAAAAAGTAAAGAATAAAACATCAAAGGCAGGAGTAAAACACCTATTAAATAATAATCAATTTTTGTCCAATCAAGTAATTGATATACAATCAAAATATACCCTAATTTCAGAATACCATCTATCAAATAAGCACCGATTCTACTCCCTAGAGATGCAGCTTTTACATGTAAAGTAACATTTTGAGCGGTATTTATTTGATAATGAGAAGACATGAAATTTCAATTTAATTCAACAAAAGTAAAAAAAAATGGTATAATTGTGGATAGAATATTGTTTTTATTTAATTTTTGCTATTTTTAGGCGTTTTTTAAAATTGCGTAATTTTTGGATAAGAATATAGATTGTTAAAAAACATCAGTCAGAGAACCAAACAAAAATAACTGAATAAATTTGAAAGAATATATTTTCATAAAAAAGAATAAAGTTGAATGGAAAGAGTTTGAATCTTTTCTAAATCCTGATACCAAAATTGATCCAGATCATTTGGCACAGCTTTTCATTAAATTGACAGATGATTTGGCTTACTCAAAAACGTTTTATCCTCATGCAGAAGTTACCAAATATCTCAACCAACTTTCTGTCAAAGCCTATCAAAAAATATACAAAACTAAAAAGAAAGAAAAAGGCAGTTTAAAGAAATTTTGGGCAATCGACGTACCCCAAGCCGTATTAGAAAGTCATAAAGAACTATTTTATGCCTTTTTATTCTTTGTAGGAGCAATCGCTCTAGGATTTTTTTCAACTATGGTCAACGAAAAATTTCCAAATTTAATATTGGGAACAAATTATGTAAATACCACCATCGAAAACATAGAAGCTGGTAACCCCATGGGTATCTATGGCGATAGTGGAGAAACAGGAATGTTTTTGGGTATCTCATCCAACAATATAAGAGTGTCTTTCATGACCTATGTACTAGGTGTATTTGGAAGTTTTGGGTCTGCCTATATGCTGGTCAAAAACGGGATAATGGTAGGTACTTTTTTAGCCTTTTTCCTACCGTATCATTTGTTTTGGTTGACACTTTCCACCATTTTTATACATGGAGCACTCGAATTGTCGGCCATAGTTATAGCAGGAGGAGCAGGTATTGTTTTAGGCAATAGTATTTTATTCCCTGGTACTTATTCCCGAAGTGAATCATTCAGAATGGGAGCCAAAAAAAGCATAAAAATCATCATAGGTCTAGTACCTGTATGGGTGATGGCCGCTATTTTAGAGAGTTTTGTCACAAGACACTATTTAGAAATGGGCGGATGGCTCAGAAGTACAATTATTTTAATATCGTTTGGATTTATTATTTGGTATTTTGTAATTTATCCAAAGAAAGTAGGGAAAAAACTTTCTTTAGCTATTGAAAACGAAAAAATACAAACCAAAATCTAAAAAAATGGAAAAAATAAAAATCCGAAAAAAAAGAGAAATAGGCGAAATCATCGGGGATGCTGCCAAATTATATCTTCGAAATTTAAAAACCATCATACCTAATGTATTGAAAGTAGGGCTACTCCCCTATTTGATTGCTATTGGTGTCATTTTTTTAATACGCCCATTTATCACTCCAATAGTTAGTGACAATACAGACGGTGTTTTTACAAATATTTTACTGATGCAACAAGAATTAGGGGCAACAGCTGTCATCTTGACTATCGGTGTATTTATCAGTCAAATTTTCATCTATGCTTATCTTTTTAAGTGGGTAGAGGATTATATGAATAGCGATAACTTGGAAATGGATAATCTAGGAGAAAATTACTCACCTTATATAAAAACGGTGTTTGATACCATGCTTAAAATATTTCTTTTTTCCATTGCAGGCATAGCTCTTCTTATTTTGTTCGGTGCAATTTTACGATTTTTAGCCTTTTTGATTATTATTCCTGTCATGTTTTATGCTATATATTTAAGTATCGTCATTAGTTTGATTTTTTATCTTAGAATACATGAAAAACTTCCCTTTACAGAATCATTTCAAAGATGTAAAACTATCATCCACGACAACTGGTGGAATACTTTTGGATTATTATTTATTGCGGGCATTATTGCGGCGGTATTAAACGGACTTTTTTCGATACCTTTTAGTATTATCTCTGGAGCTGGCGGACTACTTGGTGTATCATCTGCTATTCAGCCCAATTTAATATTGGCTCAATCCATTTTGACCAATCTAAGTGCATTATTAATTATGCCGTTTAGCGTTTTTGTGATTGTACTACAATACCACAATTTAGTAGAATACAAAGATGGAAGTAGTCTAAATAAAATGGTAGATGATTTTGATAAACCCAAAGATGAATTCTTTGAAAATGAAGGTGATTTTTAAGTTTTAAAAAAGTAAGTTGAAAATAAAAATAATCATAGTTTTATTTGTTTTAATTGGATTTTGCTCTTTTGCACAAGAGCGGGATAGCTTAGATATAAGAATCCTAGATACCACGAGTATTCATGCATATAAATCACAAAAAGGATTTACCTACATTGACGAACCTATTATAAAAGATAATGAAAGTTGGCTAAGAAAATTTTTGAGATGGCTATCCCGAAAAGCGGTTAACAATGAAAATTTCAGCATCAGACCTATTTTTTATATGATCATGTTTGCCACTTTTGTATTTTTGATCTACTTTTTATCACAAAATAACATGATTCACATCTTCGAACGAAAGAAATCTAAAAAAATACTAGAGTTATCTGCCATGAACGAGAATATTATCGCCGTAGATTTCACTAAATTGATTTCAGATGCCGAAGCCATTGGGCAATACCGACTTGCTGTTCGATTTAGATTTAATCAATTGTTGCAAAAGCTAAATGATGCGAAAAAAATTGAATGGGCAGAATACAAAACCAATTTTGATTTTATTCATGAACTCAAAAATAACAATCAAAAAGAAGATTTCAAAAAAATAGCAACGCTATACGATTATGTTTGGTATGGAGAGCAGCCCATTCATTCCGTAGAATATGACCAATATTGTAATAAAATTTCTAACCTAATTCAAAAGATTTCTTAAATGGCATCCAAGAAAAATAAAGGTTGGTATATTATAATCGGGATGATTTTGTTTCTCATTATCATAGCATCATGGATGCCTAAACCCGCTGATTGGAGCATTTCACTTAAAAAAGACGATAAAATCCCCTATGGAAGTTATATTTTAGGAAAAGAAATGACTCAACTTTTTTCAAATGATAGCCTTATTTTTAGTGATGAACCCGCTTACAATACTATCAAATCACTGGATAGCAATGCACATTATAATTATTTTATCCTTGCCAAAAATCCTGAATTTAGTGACTTGGATTTGGAAAAATTATATTGGTTTTTAGAGCATGGAAACCATGTTTTTATCTCCGCCAATGATTTTCCACAAGCACTTTTAGATACATTGCACTTGAATTTGAATGGATTTTCCATCCATATGCTGAGAAAAGAACAACTTACTCAAAAATATTGGCAATTTAATGATTCCAATTTACAAAAATACAACGATTCGATTACTACTAGAGCGTATGGAAACAGTTTTTTTAATACCGTATCCGATACAGCAACGATTATTGGGAAAACAGATACAAAACCAGTCTTTTTAGAAGTTCCTTTTGGAGAAGGTAAATTGTTTTTGCATACACAACCATTGATCTTTACCAATTACTTTTTACTTTCCAAACATACGTCTGTTATTGCAAGTGTTTGTCTATCACATTTACCCAATCAAACAACTATTTTTGACAATTACTATCAAAAAAGAAAGTCACAAGAAGAAATTTCCCCTTTTCAGGAAATTTTCAAAAGACCCAGCCTGCGTTGGGCATACTATTTATTCTTTTTTGGGATTTTATTATATATGTTTTTTCATGCAAAACGCAATCAACGCATTATACCCATCATACGACCCCATAAAAATGAAAGTGTAGGATTTGTAAAAACAGTAGGAGATTTATTGTTTCAAAATAGTAATAATAAATCCATTGTAGAAAAAAAGATAAAATATTTTAAACAACATATCGCATCAAAATACAACCAACATGAAGCAAATTTAAGTAAAATAGATCAAGAAATACTAGCAGAAAAATCTGGTCATTCTAAAGATTTTATTGCTCAATTGATAAAAACAATGCAAGAATTGAATCAAAAATCAGTCGTTCCACATGAAAGATTGATGAAATTCACAAAAGAATTAAACAAATTTTATAACAGAGATTAAAGCAATGGAAAATAATTTTGAAAATAGAATTCCCCTTGAAGATATTCAAAACAACATGGGATTGGTCACTCAAGAATTGAAAAAAATCATAGTCGGTCAAGAAAAAATGATTCATTTATTACTCATCAGCTTATTGGCAGATGGGCATGTATTGATAGAAGGATTTCCTGGATTGGCGAAGACCATCACCGCACGATTGCTTGCAGAAGCGATTGATTGTGACTTCAAGAGATTGCAATTCACTCCCGATATGATGCCATCAGATATTCTAGGTACATCCATTTTCAACTTCAAAACATCGGAATTTGAAACAAAAAAAGGCCCCGTATTTACCCATTTTCTTTTAATAGATGAAATCAATCGTTCCCCTGCAAAAACACAAAGTGCCCTGTTTGAAGTAATGGAAGAGCGACAAGTCACCTTGGATGGAACAACCTATAAAATTCCACTTCCAAATATGATTATCGCTACTCAAAACCCCATAGATATGGAGGGAACTTATCGTTTACCCGAAGCCCAGATGGATCGATTTTTATTTAAAATCAACATTGATTATCCCAATCAAGAAGAAGAAAGTTTGATTTTGAAAATGCAACACAATATTGGAAATCAATCCAAAATAGATCAAATCAATAAAGTATTATCAAAAGAAAGTATTTTGAAATACCAAGCACTTACTCGGCAAGTCCAAGTCGAAACACATTTATTTGATTATATTGCACAAATTGTACAGAAAACGAGAAAACACAAGGATATCATGGTAGGAGCATCACCGAGAGCATCCTTGGCATTATTGATCAGTTCCAAAGCCAATGCAATCTTGAATGGTCGAGATTTCATAACGCCCGAAGACATTACCTATGTATGTGAAGCGGTGCTCAATCACAGAATTATTTTGACTCCTGAAAAAGAAATGGAAGGAAAAACACCCCAAATGGTAATCGAACAAATTGTCAGAACGGTGGATATACCTAGATAAAATGAAAAGTATATTTTTAAATATCAGATTTTTTCAAGCCATCGGGCTATTGATTCTAATTTTTATTTTAGGATATAGCCTACCGATACTTTATTTTTTAGCACAAATCCTATTCCTATTGTTTTTGGTATTATTGCTTTTTGACATTTACCTATTATTTAATGGTGAAAATCAAATTACAGGACAACGGATAGTTGCCGATCGACTTTCCAATGGAGATCAAAACAAAATCACCTTACATCTCAAAAATAATTATCCATTTAAATCAAAATGTAATATTATAGATGAGATTCCTTTTCAATTTCAACGAAGAGATATACATTGGGAAACGACAATTTCGGCTCAAAACGAACAATTGTTTCAATACGAATTGAGACCAACCAAACGTGGATACTACGATTTTGGAGTCATCAATGTATTTGCCCATTCCCCTATTGGATTGATAAGAAAACGATTTAAAATTGGCAAACCAAAGACCATTCCCGTATATCCATCCTATTTGCAGATGAAGAAATACGAGTTTTATGCTTTTGCAAGTCGATATAATAGCTATGGACAAAAACGAGTCAAACGATTAGGACACAGTACTCAATTTGAACTTATCAAAGAATACGTTTCAGGAGATGACCCTAGAACTATCAATTGGAAGGCGACCAGCAGAACCCACAAACTCATGGTCAATCAATATCAAGATGAAAAAGCAAGACCCATTTATTGCATTATCGATAAAGGTCGAATGATGAAAATGCCGTTTGAAGGAATGACATTGCTGGATTACAGTATCAATGCATCCTTAGTCTTAGCCAATATTGCCATACAATCAGATGACAAAGCTGGAATTTTGACTTTTTCAAAAAAAATGAGTGCATTTATCAAAGCCGATAAACGAAATGCACAAATGCAAATCATATTAGAAAATTTATTTGGACAACGGACAAAATATTTGGATTCCAACTTTGAATTACTGTATGCATTTGTTAGTCAAAAAATCACACAAAGAAGTTTGCTACTACTTTTTACAAATTTTGAATCCTATAGTGGCTTTGAACGCCGATTACCCTTTTTTCAAGCAATGTCCAAAAAACACTTATTGGTCGTTATCTTTTTCAAAAATACAGAATTACATGAAATGGTGTCACAAAATCCGACAGAATTAAGAGAAGTATATCATCAAACCTACGGAGAACAAATACTATTTGAAAAGCAATTAATCATCAATAAATTAAAATCTTTGGGAATTTTAACCATTTATACCGAACCGAATCACCTTACGGTCAATACTATTAATAAATATCTGGAAGTAAAATCTAGGGGAATTTTGTAAAAAGTAATGATCCATGTTTTAAAACAGCTACTTATCATAAGTAAAAAATAGGTTGTTGGTTGTGATTGTTTAATGTTTTTGTATTTATTCATTCGAGAATTACAATTTTTTATCAAAAAAATTCTATCTTTAGGCTAACAACAATTTCGTAAAAAACACATAATGAATAAAAGGGACGTGGAAGCCTTGCAGTATCTTGAACACAAGTTCAAGACATCTAAGCTTGGATTGGGGGAAGACTCCATACCCAATATTAGTCAGTTGATAAGTGGATTATCAAAGATAAATTCCTTTGTCACACTTTACGATTTCACCCAAGGAAAATATATTTTTCATCATAGAGTCGAAGAATGCACAGGATATAATCCTATTGAATTTACCATTGATGCCATCAGAAATGATCCCGACTCCAAAATAAAAATGGTTCATCCAGATGATATTCAACATAAATCACGCTTTGAAATGATTCTGTTTGAGATGGTCACAGAAAGCATTCAAATCAAACCATTATCAGAACACACAGAGTATCATTTTAGGATTATCAAAAAAAATGGAGAGATAATTAAGGTTAGTCGGCAATCATTCCTTTTTGAAACACTAGCAGATGGTACGCCACTCACCTTACTTGAAAAATGGAAAATCATTCCACATAATGATGATTATGTAAAAATTTATTTATTTTCAGATTTTCCAAATTTGGAAGATATTTTTTATGCAAAAAACAGAGCTGTACTCGACTTCAAAATCACAGATCGTCAAATAGAAATCATCAAACTCAGAAACAAAAGACTGGATAATCAATCTATCGCGAATTTTTTAAATATCTCACTTAAAACGGTTGAAAATCATATCCGATTAATAAAACAAAACATTCAAGACTTTTATGATCGAGAAAATATAGAAGAATCTTTGAAAAATATGAGTGACGTTTTACACTTTATCAAGCTATTTAGTATTTTTCCACTTTAATGAAATTAACAATTAGCAATCAATATTTAACAATTAAAAAAAGGTTATTTTGGGGGCTAGCACCCATTGTTTAGCACATATTTTCATTTTATCTTTGCATTACGAAATTGTTAGGCACGCTATTACTGACTTTCGAAAAAGAGTATTTGGTTTCCATTTACTCTTTTTGATTTTTTGACCGTTTTGTATTTTGATAAAAAAATTGAAATACTTATAATTAATTTAAAGAGTTGTTTATTTTGTAATAAATAAAATGTAATAAAGCTGTATGACCCCTAAACCAAACAACTATCTATTATTACATTGCAAAATAACAATCTTTCTTTTTTAGCGTTCTTTATGAAGTATGCTAAAATGGATTTTTACAACATCTTTAATTGTAATACTTTTTGCATCAATCTCTGCTCAAACAAGGCTAGGTTGTATGCAAAAAGCAACGGTCAAATATCTGGATACCATTTATTTGGACTCACTCCCCATTTTGACTTCTTCCTTGTACATCATTGATTCCCAAAGTTTAGATACGCTTTCAAACCAACAATATAAATTACAGTCAGATTTTTTGATTTGGATGTCTAAACCCTCGCATATTTCTATTTATTATAAAAAAATACCCGATTTCTTAACTGAAAATACATTTTTATTAGATACCAATCTCATTTCAAAAGCCAATAATTTCAATAATTTAATAGAATACGAAATTCCCACTCAATCCACACAAAACTCACCATCTAATGACCTAAACTATCAAGGAAGTTTCTCAAGAGGAGTAACTTTTGGAAACAATCAAGATTTAGTACTCAATTCGGGATTAAATCTCCAACTCGATGGATGGATTGGCAATGAAATTAAAATCAAAGCAGCTATTTCGGACCAAAATATCCCACTTCAACCAGAAGGAAATACCCAACAACTTAAAGAGTTTGATAAAATATTTATTGAAGTTTCAAAAGATAAAAATCAATTGATTGCAGGAGATTATGATTTACAAACCCAAAGTCATTTTTTAAAATATACTAAAAATCTACAAGGAGCAAGTTTTCAAAATCAATACAATCTATCCAATGGAAAACTCACCAATCGGGGAAGTATTGCCATCTCAAAAGGCAATTTTCAAAGACAAAACCTTATTGTCTCCGAGGGAAATCAAGGGCCTTACAAATTGGTTGGAAATCAACAAGAAAGCTTTATCATCATTCTTGCCGACACAGAAAAAGTATTTTTGGATGGCAATTTACTGACTAGAGGGGAATCCAAAGACTATATTATTGACTATAATCAAGGAGAAATATTTTTCACACCCAATATTCCTATCAATGCAAATTCTCGAATTGTTGTAGAATTTGAATACGCTACCCAAAATTATCTTAAATCATTGTACGCCATTGATAATCACTTTGAAAATAAAAAATGGAATATTGATTTTCATTTGTTTTCAGAACAAGAAAGCAAAAATACAAATGGTCTCATTGATCTTTCGCCCACAGAAAAGCAACTACTTGCCGAAGCCGGTGATCAAGTTGGAAATCAATATTTCTCAGGTATTCAATCCAAAATAGATCCTTTAAATCCAATATTTTACATTCAAAAAGATACTATTGTTCATGGCATATCTTACAAAGATATTCTAGTTTTTAATCCGCTTGAAAATAAGGACAACCGAAATGTCAAATTCACAAAAATAGGTCAAGGAAAAGGCCATTATATACGTACAAATGCGAGTACCAATGGCACTGTATTCCAATGGATTGCACCAAATGACGATGGTACATTACTAGGCGAATACGAACCCGTTGTCCAACTACAAGCTCCTACAAAACACCAAATATATGACATTGGAGCCGCCTATAAATTATCAAAAAATAGCCATTTATCTACAGAAGTTTCAATGAGTAATTTTGATAAAAACAGATTTTCAAAAAAAGATAAAAACGACAATGTAGGAATAGCTTTTGTTTCAAAATATACGGTACATAAATCAATAGGGAAATCAAAATTATGGCAAATTAATGCTCAATGTTCGTATGAATTTTCCGATAAAAAATACAAAGCATATAGCCCATTTAGAAATCCAGAATTTAATCGAAATTGGAATATTAGTCTATTAGATACCGTCCGAACGACCCATTTTTTGAAAACTCATATTGATTTCAATCGAGATAGTATTGCCAATTTTACTTATGAATTTAACTCCTTTACACAAAAAGACTTTTTTCAAGGATTTCAGCAAAATGGACAAATATATTTTTCAAAAAAAGGATGGACAATCAATGGACAAGGACAATTAATGAATAGCCAATCCATCGAAGAATCTACGCAATATACCAAACCCAATCTTTTGATCTCTAAAAGATTTTCAAAACTAAATAATTGGATTACAGGGGTTTATATTGAACAAGAAAAAAATAAAAGATACAAATCGGATAGTTTATCTCTTGAAAGTTTTTATTTCAATCAATCCAAGTGGTTTATTGAATCGCAAAAAAGCGAACATTTATTTCTTGGTAGCCATTTTTTAGTTAGAAATGATTTCACTCCACTAAAAAGTGGATTTGAGCAAAATATTCAAAGCAAAGAATATAAAATATTTGGTCATTGGAAACCCAAAACCTACTTTCGGATAGAAGGCAGTTGGTTACAAAGAAATGTATCCATAGCACACCAAAAATGGACAGAACAAATCCCCAAAAAGTACCAAATAGGTCAAATAAATGTAAATTATTCCCCACTGAAAGGAGCTATTCAAATGTTTTCAAATTATGAAATAGGTGGAGGACAAGAGGCGAAACTCGCTTACAATTATCTAGAAGTAAAATCAGGGCAAGGCGTATATCAATGGTTGGATTACAATAAAGATGGTATTCAACAAATCAATGAATTTGAAATAGCTCCTTATCCAGATTTAGCCAATTTTATCAGAATAATTTTACCCACTCAATCTTATATTGCCACTAATTTTTTGAAATTTAATCAATCATTAGCCATTATTCCCAAAGCAAAGTGGCATTATTCTAAATATAAAATCAAGAAATGGGTCAATTATTTCTCCAC
>CAZOHX010000035.1:0-11204 GCA_964579315.1 uncultured Saprospiraceae bacterium | reverse complement strand
TATTGCCGTTATCCCAAATTTCGGCACAAACAACTCCAGTAGCCTTATCTTTCTCTTCGACCAGTATTTCTGGTGCAGCGGGACAGTCATTCAGTGTAGATATTATCGCAGATAATATCGCTGAGGTGATAGGTTTTCAATGTTTCTTTACTTGGGATTCTACTATATTGAAATTTAATGGAGCAACCAATGTTTTAGGCACAGATGCGAGTAATCCATCACCTGCGGCACCCAATGATATAGAAGTTAATGAAATTAGTGTATTCCCTGAACTTTCTCCTCCTACTCCAGATTGGAAAGCAAATACCATGGAGCTGATTTTTTTGAATAGTCAAACAGATAATACATTTGTAACCTTACCAGCAGGTCAGAAATTATTCACAGCTAATTTTACAGTATTAAATGAAGGATCAACAACGATTGATTTTCAATGTGTAGATAATATTTGTGAAGTAGTGTATAAAGGTCCTGTATTTAAGGGGTTTGATGCCTATGCAAGTATTACTCCTATTACGGTAACATGTATTGCAGGACTCGATGGAGTGGAAAGTATCAACTCATTAGGTGTGAAAGTAGGGCAAAATATCCCAAATCCTTTTTCAGTACAATCTCATATACCTATTGAATTGTCAAGAGCAGGTGATGTAAAAATGACCTTATTAGATATCACAGGAAAAGAAATTTACAAGGAAAATAATTATTACAATAAAGGAAAAACGAATCTTAAACTAGATTCGTCCATGTTTGAATCGTCTGGTGTCTATTTTTGTAAAATAGAAACCATTGATTATACTAGTACAAGGAAAATATTTTTTGAACAACATTAATTAATTTATTAACTTTCCCAAATCCGTGGACATGAATAGAATAATAACAATTATGCTGTTTGGGTTGATATTGCCGTTATCCCAAATTTCGGCACAAACAACTCCAGTAGCCTTATCTTTCTCGCCGACCAGTATTTCTGGAGCAGCGGGACAATCAATCAGTGTAGATATCATTGCAGATAATTTCACTGAGGTAATAGGTCTTCAATATTTCTTTAAGTGGGATTCTACTATATTGAGATATGATGGTGCAACCAATATTTTAGGAACTGATGCGAGTAATCCATCTCCTGCGGCACCAAATGATATAGAAGCCAATGAAATTAGTGTATTACCTAAACTTTCTCCACCTACTCCAAATTGGAAGGCGAATACCATGCAGATGATCTTTTTGAATAATCAAACGGATGCTACATTTGTAACCTTGCCAGCCGGTCAGAAATTATTTACCGCTAATTTTACAGTATTAAAAGAAGGATCAACAACGATTGATTTTCATTGTTTAGATAATATTTGTGAAGTAACTTATAAAGATTATGTTAGTATAGGGTTTGAAGCTTATGCAAGTATTACCCCCGCTACCGTGACAGGTACAGCAGGGGCAGGAGCCGTTACCATTGCTGCGACATCTACTTCAGGGGCGAAAAATGATGTAAAATGCGTACCCATTACAGTAGATGGGTTTTCCAATGTAAAAGATTTTTCTTCAACTCTTAATTATGATAATTCAGCATTGACATTCAGTGCTATTCAAAATATTAATGCTGGGGTTGCGGGATTAGATTTGTCTGATTTTAATACTGCTACAGCAGGACAGATTGCATTAAACTGGGCAAATCCTTCAGGACAAACCTTAGGGAACAATGCGGTACTTTTTGACGCATGTTTTACCTTGAATGGTAATATAGGAACGAGTTCAAATTTAACTTTTTCAAATAATAGTGCAACATCAGGATTAGATGAAAATCTAGTTGTAAATGCTACATCAGGTACTGTTTCAATTACGGCACCTACCGATTTTAAAATTATTATAGATGATGTACCAGCATGTCCAAATTCAACCAATGTTTGTGTGCCTGTCCGAGTGAAAGGTTTTCAACAAATTACAGGAACTGAATGGAATATTGGATTTGATGCAACTAAATTGACTAATGTAACAATTGTAAAAGGAGATATCCCTACTAGTGAGGGAATTGTCTTTAATCAAGCAGTCTTGGGGGGGAATACAGCTAGGGTTTTTACTTATTCAAAGTATCCTAATCCTAATTCAGATTATCCAGATAAATTGGGAAGTGACTTACCTGATAATTTTGTATTCTATGAAATTTGCTTTGATATGATAGGGGATTATTCCTCTTTTGATGTGGCAGAAGCTAGTATTATTGTTTCGACTACAGATACTACTGGAGCAGTTATAGATCTTACGGTATCTACCCAAAATGGTTCCGTAGGAAATAATGGTCCAGCCTTGGCAGTAAGTGGAGTAACTACAGATATTGTGTGTGGAGGTACATCTACAGGAGTTATTGATCTTACTGTAACAGGTGGTGTACCTAATTATACTTATGCTTGGGATCCAACGGGTACATCTGAAGATTTGAATAATATAGGGCCTGGTACATATAGTGTAACGGTGACTGATAACTGTGGCGATACCGCAACAGGAAGTTATACCATATCGGAAACAAATACTCCATTGCAAGTGACTGGAACAACTACAAATGCCAGCAATCCAAATGCATCTGATGGAAAAATAACCCTTACCGTTACTGGTGGTGCTGTTCCTTATACTTATGTATGGACACCCAATATTGATCCCAACGCAGTTGCCGCTGGAAATTATTCAGTAGTAGTTACAGATGCTAATTTGTGTACAGCTACGGCGAATTTTACCGTAGAGTCAGATCAAGTTGATTTGGTAATCAATGATAGTAAAACTCAAATTTTAGATGTGAATTGTTTTGGTGAATGTACTGGAGCAATTAATCCTGGATATGATGGAGGCGTAGGAAATGTAACTGCAACATGGCAAGGATTGGCTTATACTACTCCTAATATTAGTGGATTGTGTGCAGGTGAATATTGTGTGACATTAACCGACGGTGTAACATCTGTTGAAAAATGTTATACGGTAAGTCAGCCAGCGGCACCGTTAAATGTAACGGCTAATATGACTCCACAGACTGTTGCAGGAGGAGCTGCTGATGGTGTCATATCTCTAAGTGTAACGGGTGGATCACCTAATTATAATTATACTTGGGCTGGCTCAACCGAAACATCCAATACTCGTTCTGGTTTAGAAGCTGGTGCTTATGGCGTAACCGTTATGGATTCGAAGGGCTGTACTTTCGTTGAAACTTATAACTTGCCTGGTGGAGATCCATTGACGATTGGATCGTCTCAAGTTACTAATGAATCTTGTGGTGGAGCAAATGATGGAACGATTACTTTAGAAGTTTCAGGTGGAACAACACCATTTACATATTTATGGTCAGATAATAATTCAACTTCTCCAAGTAGAAATGGATTAGCACCAGGTGATTATACCGTAACTGTAACAGATGCAAATAGCTTGACGGATACTAAGACGTTTACTATTTTACCAGCTAGTCCTATTGTGATTGCAGTAGAAAATATAGTTACAGTAAGTGCTGCTGGAAATGACGGAGCAATATTGTTGAATATTTCTGGTGGAGTAGCAGATTACTCCTATGCATGGTCAAGTTCGACAGTAAGTGGCTTTAATAATGCAACGACAAAGAATATATCTGATTTAGAAATGGGATCCTATACTGTTTTGGTTACGGATTCGAATGGATGTACTGCATCACGAACATTTGTAGTGGGAGGAACATTTGGTTTTGGGGAGGTAGAGATTACAAACATAAATTGTTATGGTGAGAATACTGGTGCCATCCATGTAACTATAAATGCAGGAGAACCACCATTTAACTATTTATGGTCAAATGGTGAAAAAACAAGAGATTTAATCAATTTGTCCGCTGGTAACTATTGTCTGACTGTAACTGATAACCTTGGAGCAACAATTACTGGATGTTGGGATGTAACTCAACCTGCTTCTGGATTGAATATCGAAGTGACAGAGAAACAAGACGTTTTAGGTGCTACCTTGGGAAGTATTAATATTACGGTAACAGGAGGAACTAAGCCTTATAAATATCAATGGTCTCATATTCAAGGACCTTCTCCCGAAGATGTAATTAATCTTCAGAAAGGTAATTATAATGTAATTGTGACTGATGCCAATGGTTGTATTATGTCATCAGGAGATATTGAAATTAAAGCACCTTTTGCTGCGGCAGAAGCGGATATCCAAAATCCAAAGTGTAATGGAGATTGTGATGGTAATATATCCTTTACCTTATATGGAGGAGCACCACCATATACCGTTAAATGGTCCAACGGAGTTGAGAAAACGATTAGTTTGAATGGACCTAATACTATTGCTGCTGACGGACTTTGTGCCAATACATATGGCGTGACGGTTACAGACAATGATGGGGATGTTTATACCAATTCATTTGAATTATCCGAGCCATCATTATTGACCGTAGATTATACGGTGGATGAAGCCAATGCTATTATTGACATTACGCCTGCTGGAGGTGTTGCTCCATATACCTTTAAATGGAATAGAAATGGAGAAACTGATGAAGACTTGATTAATGTAGCTACAGGAAATTATGTAGTGACCGTAACGGATGAGAACGGATGTAGAATAGTGAAAAATATTCAAGCAACTATTCCTGGAGTGAAAATTACAGCTGAGATTGTCAAACCTGTTTGTCCAGATGATTTAACTGGATCCATTATTTTGACAGTGACAGGAGGCGTACAACCTTATACATATAAATGGGATCCCACTGGAAAAATAACTAAAAATTTAGTTAATATTTCTGCTGGTTTATATACCGTGACTGTGACGGATAATTTAGGAAATAATACATCCTTATCAGTAGATTTGCAAGCAGAATCAGATTTAAAAGCAACTTTACAAATTACACATTTCCCAAGTGGACCAGGCTCCTGTGATGCGACGGCTTTTGCAGCAACTACAGGAGGACAAGCACCTTATACCTATTCATGGTATAACGATAATGTAACTTTAACGGGAAATACAGAATCCATTGCGAGTGTTTGTTCGGGTGAATTATGTGTTGAAGTGTCTGATGCCGTAGGTTGTAAGATGACAGTATGTAAGACAGTTCCTGAAACAGCGATTTTAGAAGTTGCATCTTTGGCTGCTCGTACTCCAATAAGCTGTAACAATGAGTGTGACGGTAGTTTAGAAGTGGTCGGAAAAGGTGGAACAGCACCATATACTTATAAGTGGAGTAATCAGGCAACCACACAGATTATTTCTGGATTGTGTGCGGATGTGTATTCCGTAACAATTACTGATTCAAATGGACAGCAGGTTACTGGAGAAATGCCATTGGAAGAGCCAGATGCATTGAATATAACTTTCAATGTAGAGCCACCTAGTTTACCTGGAAGTAATGACGGATCCGCAGAAGCAGTGGTTAGTGGGGGAACAGAGCCTTATAATTTTGAATGGAATGATAGCGATTGCAATTCAGTGAGTTGTGATAATTTAGCTCCAGGAGAGCATTGGGTCTTGGTGACAGATACTCGTGGTTGTGAAGAAACTGCAAGTGTTGAAGTGCCAACAGAAACAGTACCTTGCTTTTCATCATCCTTAATTATGACTTTAGATGGTACACATGATGGTCGAAATGATTTCTTTAGAGTGAGATGTATAGAAGGGACAAACAACCATTTATCCATATTTAATAGATGGGGACAATTGGTATATGAAACAGATAATTATCAGAATGATTGGAATGGGGTAGATTTAAAAGGTAATCCAGTTGCAGAAGGTGCTTACTTTTATGTACTTGAAGTAACGACCGCAGGAGGCGGTGGAGACCAATATAAAGGACATATTACCATTTTGAAATAATTTATTCCAAGAACAATCAAAAAAATAAAATAATGAAAAAGTTTATAATATTTATATCAATTGTATTTGCAGCTCAATATTTGTCTGCACAAGATGAAGCAATATTTGCACATTATCATATTAATAGAACTTTGGTCAATCCAGCCTTTGCAGGATCTAATAATAATCATGAAGTGTTTTTACATGCAAGAGCACAATGGACTGGATTTCCTGGAGCTCCTAAGACTTACGCATTGTCATACAATGGAGCATTTGGAAAAAAGTTTGGATTGGGTGCGATGGCATTTTCAGACAATGCAGCATCATTAAGTAGAACTAAAATTGCCTTGAATTATGCTTTTAAATATAAAATACGAAAGTTTGATATGTCATTAGGAATGGGGGTAGATTTTAGAAATACAAGCGTTACAGGAAGTATTCCTTTGGCAGAAGGAGGAGATCGATTATTAGGGGATGCAATAGATGGGATTGGAGATTTTGATGCTACTTTAGGAATTGCAGCTATTTACAATAAGGAAACATTTATTAGTTTAGCATTTCCAAATTTGGTGTCATCAAGAAAAGGAGATGTAAGTGCAGGAGATAATGATAGTAAATTATTTGATTTCTTTATGTTCAACATAGGACATAAATTTGCAGTAGATGATAATAGTTTTACGATTACACCATCTATTTTAGTGAGAAGAGTACGTACGGCTCCATTTACAGCAGATTTTAATATAATTGCTGGATTCTTGAATGAAATGTTACAAACAGGTTTGTCTTATAGAGCAGGTACAGGAGGTGCATTGGGATTATTACTTGGAACAAAGTTTAAAAATGTTAGTGTTTTTTACTCTTATGATGTAGCTTTTCAAGGATTTCAAACTTACAATTCAGGAACCCATGAGTTGACCATAGGTTTTGGATTTGCCAAAAAAGACGAAGGAGATAGAGCGAAAGATTTTAGATAAATACACAGTAAAGGAAATTTTATATTTCCTAGAAAGATACGGTTTTTGGGATGGCCTCTCTCTGAATTTTCAGAGGGGGGCAACTTTAAAAACCAAACCACTTGCACGATGACTGATTACAATGAAGTTTTAAAACTTCTTTTTACCCAAGACTGATTTTACATTATATACCAACAAAAAGAAATGCAAAATATTTTTGTGTTTTAGCTCAAAACAATTACAACGAAAAATCTAAATTAACTTTAGGTATAAAAATATTAAAATTCGTTAGGGAAATATTAATTTATTTTTCTTGAATCGATTACAAACATATCAAATTCTCAGTGTGAAGCACATGATGAAGCGAGTTTTCGCTTTTATCGTTGCGTCCTTTTTGCTGGGGTCGATTCACGCTCAATGTACTTTAGCTTGTCATGATAGTCTTACCGTTTCCTTAAATAGTACTGGTTTTCATATTGTCGATTTGGGTGAAATTATTGCAGGCAGTACCCTTGGTTGTACGGATGTCATTGTGAAGTTGTATGACGAAGATGGTGTTTATTTTGGAGATACCATTACGTGTGCATATGTGGGGCAATCCATTGAAGCACAAGCATTGGATACAACAACCAATAACTATTGTACGACCACTATTTCGGTTATGGATTATCAACCACCAGTCATAGATTGTCAAGACATTTTTATTTTTTGCAATGATCCTACGACACCTAGTTTTACGGGATATCCTTCCGTTTCGGACAATTGTACGTATTTAGATAGTACAAATTTGTCTTATTCTGATACACAAATAGACTTAGATTGTTTTACGACACAAGCAGGTGAAACCGTAACCGCTAAAATTGAACGTGTGTGGACTGTCATGGATGCAAGCGGTAATCAAGATGTTTGTACTCAAAATATATATCTAAAAAGAGTTACGCTTGGAAACGTTGTTTTTCCACAACATCATGATGGATTTGCATTACCTGTATTAGTATGTAGTGTGGATGATCCATTAGACTTTAGTGTTGCAGGAGAGCCAACGATATTTGGAAAACCCATTGATAATAGTGGATTTTGTGAAATAGTAGTGACTTATTCAGATCAAACTTTTCCTTCTTGTGGAGGTGGAACACGGATTTTAAGGAATTGGCAAGTTTTTGACTTTTGTGCTAATACCAATCAACAGCAAATACAAGTGATAAAAGTAGAAGATAAAACGCCTCCTGTTATTACTTGTCCAAATGATATAACTTTAGGTTTAGATCCATATGATTGTAGTACTACAGTTACTTTAGTTCAACCCACAGCTACAGATGAGTGTTCAACGGTAACACTTTCTGCCAATTGGCAATTTGGTTCTGGCTTTGGTCCCTTTCCTAATATACCACCTGGAAATTATCCAGTAACTTATATTGCTACGGATGCATGTGGAAATTCATCCACTTGTTCCATAACTGTGACTTTAGAAGATGATATTCCACCTTCACCTGTTTGCCAAAACAGTTTGAGTGTTAGTTTACTCAATACAGGAAATGTCAGATTGTACGCCACCAGTATGGATGGCGGAAGTTCGGATAATTGTCAAATCGTTTCTACTCTTGCGAGTAGGGACAATTCTAGTTTTGGAGATTATGTGACCTTTACTTGTGCAGATATAGATAACTCACCCATTTTAGTAACCTTCAAAGTGATTGATGCGGCAGGACTATCCAATACCTGTCAATTGTATGTCTCGGTTTCGGATTATATTAAACCAACGGTGGTTTGTCCCCCAGATTTGACCTTAAATTGTCAGACGGATATTTATAATTTAAACATTACGAGTCAGGCAGCAGCAACAGACAATTGTGGAATAGATACGATTTATTATCAAGATGATATTACAAATATTACATGTGGAAATGAATTGATTACTCGAAAATGGGTGATTGTAGATATTCATGGAAATAAAGATTCATGTGAACAACATATTCAGTTGGAAGATAATGCAGTTTTGTCAATACAATTTCCTTCGGATATTTCAATAGACATTTGTCAAACTAATTCAGACCCAGAAAATACGGGAAAACCCATTTTGGCAGGTGTTGGATGTAAAGAAGTATTGATGAGCCATCAAGATAATTATTTCTTTTCAACTACGTCTTGCACGGTCATTCAAAGAGTTTGGGAAGTAACAGATTGGTGTGAGTATGTGCCCAATAGTGGCAGTAATGCTGGAAAATATTTGGGAACACAATTAATCACCTTGGAAGACAATACAGCTCCTGTATTTAGTTGTAATGACACCATAGTTTATGATAATTTGAATGCATGTTCAAATGTTTATGTGAATTTGCCAGATGTATTGGTTAGTGATTGTGATTCAGAGTTGACCATCATCAATACATCTCCCTATGCTACAAATTCAGGAAATAACGCAAGTGGTAGTTACCCACATGGAGTGCATGATATCACCTATGTTGCGGAGGACGGATGTGGCAATCAATCTTCTTGTACGTTTACCTTGACTGTAAAAGATAACGTAGCACCAACGGTATTTTGCAAAACAAACTTATCATTTCATTTAAATGCGGGAGGTAGTTTGACTTTGACACCAGATCAAGTGGATAATGGAAGTACAGATAATTGTACCAATTCAGTAGATTTAATTAAAGTTTTAGTGCCCAATCAATTTGATTGTAGTGATATTGGCATTAATACGGTTCAACTAATTGTCACAGACGCATCAGGAAATTCAAGTGTTTGTGAGAGTGGAATTGAAATACTTGATGACAATATTTGTAGCGGAAAAATTTACGGAGTAATTAATAACGCTTGGGGGTCTCCTGTAGTGGATGCTTCTGTTATCATTCACAGTGACATGCATATATATGAGGCGACAACAGATACCAATGGATATTATGAAGTGACGGCAGAAATAGGGGAAACATATTCTGTTACACCCATAAAAACAATGAATAGCAATAACGGGATTTCTACTTCAGATGTAATCATTATGGCTGCCCATATACTGGGCGTACAAGTCTTAACGGATCCTTATCTTTTAGCGGCTGCCGATGTTGATGAGTCTGGGAGAATAAATGTGAAAGATATTATTCAATTGAGAAAGGTATTATTGCGATTAAGTGTCAATTTTTCAAAATCTGATTCTTGGAAATTTGTACAGAGTGCCTATGATTTTGGTTCAGGTTTTAATAAAAATTATCCTCGGTCTTATACTATTTCTAATTTTTCAGGATCGCCGATAAGTTATGATTTTATTGGTATGAAAACGGGGGATTTAAATAAAAATGCTAAAGGAAATCGGAATAAACCAAGAGACTTAATCATGAAAATTGAAAATAAGCTCTTAAAAGTCGGTGAAAATTATCAAATACCTATATTTATATCTGATTTGGATGAAAATGAAGATTTTGAAGGATTGCAATTGACATTCAAATTTGGAGAATATTCCATATCAAATGTAAAAATACTCAATAATGAAGGACTCGACATGCCTCAATATTATAATTATACTGATGATATTTTAAGATTGAGTTGGAATAAAAATGAGATAGAACTATTGAATCCCGATGATCCTATTTTTTATATTAGTTTCAAAAGTCAGACAACTGATTTTTTATCACGAATATTGACATTAAGTAATCGGTATTTGCAGCCAGAATCCTATTTTTTAAGTCATCATGAATTAGAAGTGGGAGCATTAAATCTTAGTTGGGTGCAAAAAGAAAGTGTAGAAAAATCTGATTTAGTTCAAGAAGAATGGACTGTTTATCCAAATCCATTCTCTGATTTTACAGATATATCATTAAATTTAAAGCAAAAAAGCCTAATTAGGTTTGAATTTTATAATCTTTCAGGTAGCATAATCTTTCAAGATAAACGAAAGGCTGAAAAAGGCATAAATACCTTTAGATTTCATCGTTCTAGTTTTGGAGGTACTAATGGATTGGTTCTCTGTAAAGTTTATAATGATGATTCTTGTATATATCAGAATATCAAGCTGTTATTAATTAACTAATTTAGTATAAAAATAATGATAAATTTAAAAAATACCTAAAATACGGTATTGTTTGACTTGGATTATCATCGTATCTTGCACCTGTATTTAATAAGAAGATACAATTTATATTTACCCATGAATCTGAACATATCAACAATGGCTATTCTTGTCATTGGTTTCTATCATTGGTAATTTTATTGGTTTTTTTTGATACTTGCAATTTTGTAATTGCAACATGAACATTATATTAAATAAAAAAATTATTATCCCATGAATTACCTTTCTAAGGTATATTGCGATGTAGTGTCGTTTATATACTTCATATTTAAACACCCAGTTTTGGTTTTGCAGTATGCATAACTTGAAAGTTTCCTTTCAAGGGTGTTAGGTTTTTTCATGATAAAAATAAAGTAGGTTTTTGGGATGTGCCATCCCAACTAAATGGTTGGGACGGT
>CAZOHX010000034.1:0-11289 GCA_964579315.1 uncultured Saprospiraceae bacterium | reverse complement strand
AACTCTGTGTTCAGCTAATCAGTAATAAAAAATACTTAGAAAACCTTTGTGCCCTATGTGAACTTTGTGGTAAGAATATGAAAACTTATGTGGTAAAAAAAAGAAATAAAAAGTAAAAATAGTCAATGAAACAAAAAAGTAAAATTTTAATCATAGAAGACGAAATTCCCGCAGTAAAAAGACTAAAATCTTTGATAAATAAATACATGGTTGATGCTGAAATATTAGAAGATCTAGATTCCGTAGAAACATCCATCTTATGGTTTGAAAAACACGAACAACCCGATTTAATCTTCATGGATATCCAACTCGCAGATGGACAAAGTTTCGATATTTTTGAGCATGTGGAAGTTACAGCCCCCGTTATATTTATCACAGCCTACAACGATTACGCCATCAAGGCATTTGATGTCAATGGATTGGATTATTTACTAAAGCCCATTGATGTGGATCGATTTCAAACGGCAGTTTCTAGGTTTACTAAACTTCAAAAGTTTAGTAAACCTAATCAACCCAACTACACCAATCTCCTAGAACAACTCCGTCAAAAAGACAATTACAAATCCAGATTTCTTATAAAACAAGGAGAACAATTCTCCATTGTACAAGTCGAAAATATCGCCTTTTTTCAATTTATCGATGGCTATACCCATCTTTTTACCTACGAAAATAAAAAATTTATCATTGATGAATCTATCGAACAATTGTCAAAGATACTTTCCCCAAATCATTTCTTTCAAGTCAATCGAAAGACCATTTTGAATATAAAATCTATTGATAAAATAGTTAGTTGGTTTAATAGTCGCTTGAAAGTGACGACTAAGCCTGTCGCTCCAGATGAGATTGTGGTGAGTCGTGATCGGGTGAAGGGGTTTAAGGGTTTTTTGGAAG
This sequence comes from uncultured Saprospiraceae bacterium, assembly GCA_964579315.1. Lineage (GTDB taxonomy): Bacteria > Bacteroidota > Bacteroidia > Chitinophagales > Saprospiraceae > CAMZLN01. Next base: position 10,398 of record CAZOHX010000034.1, on the reverse strand, counting down.
GGGAATAGGTTTTTAAAAAATAAAAATTGTAATTAGTATTTTGAATCGTTGGAGATAACATCATTGGAAGTCCGCAACACCACCCCATGCGGCTTCCAATCCAAGCTATCTCCCGTAAACCCATTTGGGATACTGATCAATTCTAAAATCTCAGGTACAAACTTAATCAACAGATAATCTTCCTTTTGATTGGGGTAGAATTTATCCCATCCATCTTTAAATTTTGCGGCTTTGATAGCTTCATCATTGACCAAAGTCGCAGTGCCCATTAAAGAAACATATCCAAGATTGGTTTTATCAAAATAATGCATTGTCACCTTGGAATTATTGCTAATTTGATGGACTTTACGACTTTTTGGATTGGTAGCCAACCAGATAATAAAATCTTTCGTTGGAGCAAATGGCTCCATAACACGGGCACGAGGCTGTCCCTTTTTGTCAATGGTTATGAAAGTACCAAAGTAGGCGTTTTGGATGATTTCTTTGGATTGGGTTATGATTTTTAGCTCTTCGGATGAGAAATTTTTTCTAAATGATTTGAAATGATTAGATGGCGAAGTACACGAAAAAAAAAGAATAAAAGGAAACAAGATATATTTCATAACTAACAATTTTTGGCTAATTTACGCTTATTATTAAGATAAAATGTTAAAAAATAAACTCCAATAATATATGTAAAAATAAGATGTTATTTCATTGAAACAAAACGCAAAACAATGAAATTGATATTTTATACCATCTTCTTAGCTTGTTCCATCACATCTTTTGGGCAAGGTAAGAAGCAATTTATTGGAGGAAATATAAATGGAGTGTATGAAACCAATATTGTTAGTTGGGAGGAAACAGTTTTGAAGGATGTAACTGTTTTACATTTATTTGATAGTCGGTTTTTTATTCATATTAATCCAGAATTAGGCATAATTATTTCAAAAAGAAACGCATTGGGCGGAGCAATTCTTTATGGTTACGAACACTTGAAAAAAGATCCATTTATAGTGGTTCCTGCAATGAGTATAACTAAAAAGACATTAGGATTTTCTTTATTTGTTCGGCATCTTGCTATCCAGAAACATCATTGGGAGTTGCTTTTTAAAACAGCAATTAATTATAAAAAAACAAAAGTGAATGATGTTAATAATACTGCGGTGTTTCAATCCAATTTTGTAAAGGATGAACTCAGTTTGGCTTTTATTCCACTAATTTCCTATTCTATTAAAGAAAATTTAAGGTTGAATTGTTCTTTTGGTAATATTTCCTATTCTCGAATTTCTAAGTGGATAGAACATGTAACATTGAAGAAGAATTTAAAAAACACACAAACTGATTTTAGATTTAATTTTAATGCATCCAATTTTCTTTTGGGTGTCGAATTTAGAATGTAAAGGCGATGAAAATATTTTTTGTGATTATTTTTAGCTTTATTTGTTTGACGAGTTTTGCACAGAAAAAAAAGAGAATTAATGGGAGTCCAGCGTTGACCATTGGATTGGATTTATTCAAACAAAAACCTAGGAACAGATTTGCCGATTCACTTCGATGGTATAGATTTACATTTAGCTTTGGTGGGATGCGAGAAAAATGGGGTGGGGGATTGTTTTTCAAACTAAGTCAAGCTAGTCAAAGTATTTCGCCTATCAGCAATCAGCGATTCAAGGAGATGTATGTTGGTTGGTATTTTATACGGCAACAAAAAATTGATAGAAAATGGTCTTATTTGCTTCAACTGAATACAGGTGGTAGTTTTTATTTTTCAAATGATTTTTTTGGGCGAAATAGACAAGGTTCATTTTCAGGAGTTCAAGTTGATTTACAGCCTGGATTTGTGTTTCATTTAAGTAGGAAAATTGATGTTAAATTGCTTTCAAACGGAGTCGGATATTTTTATAGAATCGATACAGAAAAGGATATTGTGGTTTCATCCCTAAAACTCCACAATTTATTACTACTTTCACAATTCGAATTGATTTATAAATTTCGTACAAAAAGAAGATGAAAGCATTAATCGAGCAATATTTCTCTATCCAAGTGATGGACATCAAAAATCTTGGGGGATATGACAATGCCAACTATTTGGTCAAAACAGCATCTCAAAAATATATTTTCAAAACTTATCGTGTGTCCGATGACGATACTAAGTCTTTTTTGGAAGCAGAAAATCAGGTTTTTCGACATTTAGCATCTATGAATACATCACAATCCATCAAAGGGATAGATGACCAATATGTATTTCAAACAGAATTTCAAGGAGTGCCTATAATTATTCGATTGTTGAGTTTTGTGGAAGGAGATTTTATGGGAGATGTACCACAAACGGATAAATTATTGAGATCTTTTGGTCATTTTTTGGGAGAAATGGATTTAAAATTGTGTTCATTTCAAAATTATTTTATTCAAGCCCATCAACATGCTTGGGATAATAAAAATTGGAGATTGAATCAACATTCAATCGCATTGATTGAAAATCCATCTCAAAGAAAATTAGTAGAACATGTTTTTTTGAATTATGAGGAGCATGTTGTTCCTAAAATACCATTTTTGCGACAGCAAATTATACATAATGATGCCAACGAAGGAAATGTTTTAACTAAAAATGGAGTAGTTTCTGGAATTATTGATTTTGGAGATATGGCATATACTTTTTTGATTAATGAATTGGCAATTGCCATAACTTATGCTGTTTTAGATCAAGAAAATCCCATTAAAATTGCCTGTATTATCATCATGGCATATGTCAAAAAAAATCCTTTATTGGAGCAAGAAATAGATGTTTTGTATTATCTGATTGAGACTCGTCTTGCTATATCGGTTTGTAATTCAGCACAAGGGAAAATCCAAAATCCAGAGAATGCTCATATATTTACAAGTGAAAAAGCAGCATTTGTCTTACTTGAGCATTGGATCGCAATCAATCCTATTTTTGCTCAAAATGAGTTTAGGAAAGCGGCAGGTTTAAGAACGGACACCCCTCAATCTACAGCATCTATTATTTCTCAACGACATCGATCTATCAGTCCGATACTCTCTTTGAGCTATGAAAAGCCCATTTATATGAAAGGAGCTGCCTTTCAATATATGTATGATGCCTACGGAAATGCGTATTTGGATGCATATAATAACATACCACATGTCGGACATCTTCATCCAAAAGTAGTCACAGCAGGTCAAAGAGCGATGGCAAGATTGAATACTAATACTAGATATTTATATGATGATTTGAATGTGTATTCGGAAAAATTATTGGCGAAATTTCCTAAAGAATTATCAAAAGTATTTTTTGTGAATTCGGGCAGTGCCGCTAGTGATTTAGCAATTCGTTTGGCAACTTATTTTACAAAGAAAAAGAAGATTGTGGTCATGGAACATGGTTATCACGGACATACTCGCAATGGAATCGAAATAAGTGATTATAAATTTAACAATAAAAAAGGTCTAGGAAAACAAGATCATATTATCAAAGCGGAAATTCCTGATACTTACAACGGCAAATACAAAAACAATGATGGTACAGCGGGATTAGCTTACGCCAATGATTTGATTTCCCAAATAATGTGGTCTAAAAATGAAATTGCGGCATTTATCAGCGAACCCATTGTAGGTTGTGCAGGGCAAGTGCCTTTGGCGAAAGGATATTTAGCGGCGATTTATCCCGAAATCAGGAAGCAAGGTGGCGTATGTATCAGCGATGAAGTACAGACAGGGTTTGGACGACTCGGAGATGTGTTTTGGGGATTTGAAGCCCAGGCTGTCGTACCAGATATTGTTGTTTTAGGAAAACCTATGGGGAATGGTCATCCTATGGGAGCTGTGGTTTGTACCGAAGAGATTGCAAAATCCTTTGAAAGTGGTGTTGAGTTTTTTAGTTCTTTTGGTGGAAATCCTGTTTCGATGGCAATCGGCTTGGCTGTATTGGATGTGATAGAAGAAGAGCAATTGCAACAAAACGCTTTGGAAGTTGGAAATTATTACCAAAATGAATTACGTAAACTCCAAAAAGAAAATCCTTGTATTGGAGATATTCGGGGCAGCGGGTTATTTATTGGAATAGAAATCATTCATCCACAAAATCAGTCTCCAAATCGAGCATTGGCACACCAAATCAAAAACAATCTTCGCAATCAACATATTTTAATCAGTACAGATGGGCCTTTTGATAATGTGATAAAGAGTAAGCCACCAATTTGTTTTACGAAAAAAGATGTGGATCGAGTAATAAATGCTATAATGGAAGTTTTAGGAAATTGATTTTTCTTGATTTTTGTGTGTATATTTTTAGATAGATTTTATTCAAACTCATTTTGTCCGACACTAGACCAATCTACACCAATAAATTCCATATCTTCGCATCATGAATCCACCATTAATTGATGTAATTATTCCAGTTTTAAACGAAGAAGACTCTATCGGAAAGGTCATTGCCGACATTCCTGGTATTGTACAAGATATTATCGTATGCAACAATGGAAGTGATGATAATACCGCAGAAGTTGCTCTTTCTAAAGGTGCAATTGTAGTGAATCAACCTATAAAAGGATATGGAATTGCTTGTCTAAAAGGGATGGAATACATTGCAAATAAATCCAAAGATAAACAACCTGATATTGTCGTTTTCTTGGATGGAGATTATTCGGATTATCCAGAAGAATTGACCAAAGTGATTGCCCCAATTTTAAAAGATGATAAGGATATTGTGATTGGATCAAGAGCGATTGGTGAACGAGAATCTGGTTCGATGATGCCACAACAAGTATTTGGAAATTGGTTAGCAACGACATTGATACGATTGTTTTATGGCTATAAATTTACAGATTTAGGACCTTTTCGTGCTATAAAATATGACAAACTTTTAGAATTGAATATGATCGATAAAAACTTTGGATGGACAGTGGAACTGCAAGTAAAAGCTGCCAAAAAGAAGATGAAATGTACAGAAGTAGCTGTAAAATATCGGCAACGGATTGGAGAATCGAAAGTGACAGGTACAATCAAAGGGTCGGTAATGGCGGGATATAAAATACTTTGGACTATATTTCGGTATTTATGATTTCAAGATTTCAGGATTTCAAGACTTCAAGATTTCAAGACTATTACAAATGGATTTTTTCTAGCTTGATGGTTTTTGGAGTTTTTTTATTAGGCTATAAATCGGAGCAATCTAGTTTTGGGATAATATTTTCAAGCTACACCGTGCTATTTGTTGTTTATGCCTTTATTTTTTGGCTAATAAAATCTGAAAAAGACATTCTTTTCTTCCTTGGTTTAGGAGTGATTTTGAGAATGATCTTAGTGATTCCATTGCCCCATTTATCGGATGATGTCTATCGTTTTATATGGGATGGGCGACTTTGGTTGAATGGTATCAATCCATTTACACACTTGCCATCTTATTATATTGAAAATCAGATTTCTTTGATAGGAATCGATGGGGCGTTATATGAAAAACTCAATTCCCCAAAGTATTTTACGATATATCCGCCCGTCCATCAATTGTCTTTTTATATTTCGGCATATTTATTTCCCAATAGTATTTATGGAAATGCTTTGGTTTTGAAAATGATTAATTTTCTGTTTGAATTGACTACTATTTTCTATTTATGGAAGATATTGGTCAAGGAAAGATTGATTCCAAATGTAAATCCCAAAAATATCATTCTTTATGTATTGAATCCATTGATTTTAATCGAATTGGTGGGAAATCTTCATTTCGAAGCCGCTATGATTTGCTTTTTGACTATGGCGTTGTATTATTTTTTAAAACATCAAAATCATAAATCAGCTATCCTTTTCGCCTTGTCGATTGCTTCAAAATTGCTTCCGTTAATGTTTTTACCATTTATTATCAAGCGGATAGGTTGGAAAAAGAGTTTTGTATATTTTTCGATTATTGGCGTACTTTTGATTTTGATGTTCTTTCCACTTTATGACCCGCAATTTGTAGCGAATTTTGGAAGTAGTTTGAACTTATATTTTCAGCGTTTTGAATTTAATGCAAGTTTTTATTATATATCTCGTTGGATTGGATATCAAATATATGGCTGGAATAAGATTCAGGATTATGGTCCATTGTTGAGTATGATTACACCCATTGGTATAGGAATATATTTTTTATGGGAACGAAAACCTGAAAATTTTACATTGCCCGTTGCGATGCTTTTCGCATTTACGCTTTACTTGTCGATGGCAACGATTATTCATCCTTGGTACACGGCTTTGCCCATTTTATTTGCAGCGATGAGTCGATTTAGATATCCCATTATTTGGTCCTATTTGATTACATTGACCTATATCAATTATTCCTATCCAAGCTATCAAGAAAATCTATGGATAGTGGGTTTTGAGTATATAGTTGTATATGGGTATTTGATTTGGGAATTGCGACAGTCTAATCAAATACTTCTAAATCATCCACCGAATCACAATATTGATAATCAAACCAAGTCTTAAACTTCTTAAGTGAAAAATTTTTAGGCAGTTGGTCTTCATCAATATAATCTAGCAATATGTTTTTCATTATTTTTTTGTAATTATCATCCAACCATGCATCAAAATCAACAAACCTATTAAAAAAAAGGATAATTTTGGATGGAAGGGTTTCAGCATCATTTTTATCAAAATACTCACAATGTTTAACTAAATATTTCCACACGGGCTGCTTAGATTGGATAAAAACAGCTTCTCTGTTTATATTAAAATGGTCATCATAAATATCATCATCGTCATAGTCATCATCATAGTCATCGCTAAAGATATCATGAAATACGTCATCAAATAAGCCGTCAAAAATATTATCAGGTATTTTATCATTCATAATATTATGTACAGCAGCCATATATTCATCTAAAGGCATGGTATGTACAGAGATTTCTTCGTTTTTATCCAATATTTCAAAGTCATAGATAAATAAATCATACTGTGAAAAATATTTTTGCTTCCTCTTGATTAAGAACTCCAATACTTCCAAAACATCTTCTGGTACGCCAGCTTGAGCTGCTACAAACTGTGGGTCTATAAAGTTATCGGGCATTTCCACTAGCATATTACTCGTATTCCATGCACTCAATCCGATTTCAAAAAGCTCCGAACCTTGATATTCATCTTTAACAGGTCTTACAAAATTTTTTAACAATTTTGCATAATTTTCTTTATTTCGATCAAAAAGACTCACTATTTTATCCTTAGACATATGTTTTAGTGGTTGATTATCAATGTTTTTATTAGCCGAAAATAAGGTTTTTTTTACAAAATCCAATAGAATACAAAGATTTTTCCAAGAAAATACTTTTATAGAATGATTCATATTAACTTTGCAACAAACAAACTCAAAGTATGTCATTTAAATCTTTAGGATTATCCAAAAATTTAATTCAATCTATCCAAGAATCAGGATATAAACACCCGTATCCTATTCAAATAAAGGCTATTCCATCTATTCTGAAAAAGAAAGATGTATTGGGAATTGCTAAAACAGGATCTGGAAAAACCGCTAGTTATGTGCTGCCCATATTGCACAATCTAAAAGGTGAAACGGAAGAAAATAATAGAAATATAAACGTTTTGGTATTGGTACCCACGAGAGAATTGGCGGTTCAAGTACAAGAAGTTTTTCGACAATTTAGTTTGGGTTTGCCATATCCCGTTCGATCTTTAGCTGTATTTGGTGGAGCATCCATCAATCCGCAGATGAAGGCAATGTACAAGGTGAATGTGTTGGTGGCTACACCCGGACGACTTTTAGATTTGGTCAATTCCAAGGCCCTGCAGCTCTCGAAAGTAACAACTTTGGTACTAGATGAAGCCGATAAATTACTGAATTTAGGCTTCAAAAAGGAATTAGATGCCATCCTAGATCTATTACCTAAAAAACGCCAAAATCTACTTTTTTCCGCTACCCTAAGTCCAAAAGTCCAAAATATAGAATCTGTTCTTTTAGACAAACCCGAAATTATCAAAATTGAAGAAAAAGAAGAAGAAACAGGTTTAATCAATCAAGTAGGCTATTTCGTTTCAGATGAGAAAAAAGGTCCACTTTTGAGATATTTGATTAAGTCGAATAATATGCAACAAGTACTTGTTTTCGCATCGTCTGTTTATAAAGTAAATAATATCGTAGATAAATTAAAGAAAAATGGGATCCAAGCCAAGGCGATTCATGGTAAGAAAAGTCAAGGGACTAGAACTGATACTTTAGAGCAATTCAAAGCGAAGCACCTACAAGTTTTGGTGACAACGGACTTATTGGCTCGTGGAATTGATATAGAATTTCTTCCTTTTGTAGTCAATTATGAACTGCCCCGTTCTCCAAAAGATTTTGTACATCGAATTGGACGTACTGGGCGTGCTGAAAATCAGGGAGAAGCCATCACCTTTGTTACACCAGAAGATCAACATCACTTTCGGGTCATTCAGAAAAAAATGAAGCAGTGGGTGACGATGATTGATTCTGAAAAGTTGGATTTGCAGGGGTTTTGATGGTGGTTTTCTTCTTTGGGATAATTCCTAATTCCTAATTCTCATTGGACACAGAGTTTCACAGAGTTAAAAAGAGTTTCACAGAGCTGACATTTCTTTAAAAGGAGATTTACTCAAATGAGAAAAAACTTGATTAGAAGAAAATTATTAATTGTATTGCAATGGATCATGCCCCATTGAAGGGCTGTTGCCCATGATGAGAAAAATTTTAATGAATAGTTTCCTACTTCAAGTATAAAGAAGTAGGAAACTAATAAAAAATATTTGGCAAAGAACGTCTAATTCTTTTTTTGTATCCAACTATGGGCATTACAATTTAACCACCTTTTTAGTAATTACCCCATTGTTTGTTGTCATTCTAATAAAATAATTACCATTTTGAACATTTGAGAGATCAAGTTGATAGTTATTCTCTATATGAGATGTATGATTTTGAATTAAGACCCCAGTAGTATTAAAAATTTGTATTTGTTCAATAGGTTTATCTGAACTGATTTGTACCGCTCCATGAGTAATCGTTGGAGAAATATTGATGTTTTGGTCATGATGATAATCGGCTACGTCCACCGTATTATTAGTAAATCTATAAACTCTATTTTCCATAGGTAAAGAAAGTAAATCTAAAAAGCCATAATCTATATTACAAATTCGTTGTAAATCGGGTGCATCTCCATTTCCATTGAGATACCATACATTTTCAATATTGTCAGTATCATCACTATAGTTTTGAATAAAACCAATAAGTAACTTATGCTCAATATCTACCGAATCCGCAATTTGGGAAGATCCATATCTGTATTCAACGGTACCATCTTCATAAATCCATGTTTGAAAATTGATCCAATTGCCTAGATTGTCATAAATCTCAGCATCTTTCCATTGAATTTTGGCAATTTGATTTCCTGTTTCACCTGTGATAGTATAGGAAACATCCATAGATTCAAATTCATCATAAACAGCAGCAGGGATGATATAGTTATATGTGTTTTCAGTGGATGTTTCGAGAGCAATAACTCCAGCACTTATGACTAGTCGATTAGAGATGGTGTCAAAAGCAGGAAAATCAAATGGCAAGTCAAGTATAAAATCTTCATCATCAAAAGTAATATCCGTTGCATTTTCCAATTCGTTATAGGGTTCGATTACAGAAGTAAACTCATAAGGTAACCTATTGGCATCACTTAAAAATGGAGTAAATTCATAGATTTGATTATTTTTTGGAATACTAGGATCAATATTAACTCCACAAACTTCCATTAAGAATTCGTTTGTGCCATCGTTTTGAAGTATCCATCCATTTGAAAATACATCCTCATAAGTATTGTAATTTTCTATAATAGCTACAAATGTTTCATCTGTTTCAGAGATTACTCCATATTTATAATCTATTTTTCCATTTTGATAAAGCCAAATTTGAAATACAGAAATACTATCATATCTCCAATCAACCTTTAGAATGTTGTTTTCAATAGTATAAAATGTTTGATCAAATCCATCTTCACGAACATAGCCTATAAGTATATCTTCATCAAGTTCATCATCTGTGATTTTTGTGCAAATAGCTCCGATTTGAGTAATCCAAATATCAGAAAAAGGCTTATTATTAATCAAAAATGGAGTAGGAAGTACAATTTTTTTAGCAAAGGTATCTTCGGAATTAGAGATAAGCAAGCTTGCATTTTCCAAGGGTGTTAGCGAAGCTGATGTTATTTGTAAGTCATATCCTAAAGATTGTTGTCCGTAACAAAATAGGTTTAGAAAGAATGAGCAATAAATTAGGGTGATAAAATTTTTCATATGTTGGTTATTTTAAAAATTAGTTAATGTAAATTAGAGAGTGTTATGTGTAATAAATGGTTGTATTGATTCAAATACTTAGCAAAGATATATAAAGAAAGATAAATATGAGTTAAAATATTGTTAAAAAAACAT
>CAZOHX010000033.1:0-11323 GCA_964579315.1 uncultured Saprospiraceae bacterium | reverse complement strand
TGATGTCATCCAATTGTTCATTGGATAAATCTGGAGCGATCTTCAATAGGATAGGTTTAGGGCTAGAATGCTTCTGATTGAGCTTTTGCAAGTGAGTTAATAATTTCGTAAGTGGCTCTTTATCTTGCAGAGCTCTAAGGTTTGGTGTATTGGGAGAACTTATATTTATAGTAAAATAGTCCACATAAGGAAATAATTTTTTGAAACAGATTTCATAATCATCTATTGCCCTTTCATTTGGAGTTATTTTATTTTTACCAATATTTCCACCAATAATGATATTTTTATTTTGAATTTTTTTTAGATTTTCTACTAAATAATCTACACCAAGATTATTAAAACCCATTCGATTGATAAGAGCATTATCTTTGGGGAGTCTAAAAAGTCTAGGTTTAGGATTTCCCAATTGCGGAATTGGAGTTACAGTGCCTACTTCGATAAAACCAAAGCCCATTTCATCTAAGTTTTCAATATAATCTCCATTTTTATCGAAGCCAGCTGCTATTCCAATTGAATTTTTAAATTTCAATCCAAATAATTCCTTTTCCAGTTTAGGATTATATTTTTGTTTCAACAACTTTGACAAACCAATCTTTCGTAATAGACCAAAAGATTTCATAGCCACAATATGTGCTGTTTCGGGAGAAAATAAGAATAAAAATGGTTTAATAATTAATTTATACACTAGGCAATTTCAGATTTTAATTTATCAAAATCTCGAATCAACAAGCGTTTTCTATCAAAAGTCAAAATATCATCATTTCTTAATTCATTCAAAGTTGTTGTGACGGTTTGTCTAGAAGTAGCCGTCAAATTTGCAATTTCTTGATGCGTAATAAATTTTCTAACGACCATTTCATAACCTACACGCTCCCCTCTTTCATTGACATAATCTACAATAAATTCTACAATACGAGTTCGTGAATCCTTAAAAACAAGTGATTCTAAACGACTTTCCATTTTCAACAATCTGCTACCCATCACTTTTAGAAGGAATAGATTCATTACATTATGGTCTTTTACAAGTTCCTTCATTTCATTTAATTCAACCACACAAACCGTAACATCTTCCATAACATAAGCAAAATCTCTCCGCTTACCTTCCCCCGTAATAGCCAATTCCCCAAAAACTTCACCCCGACCAATAATGGCCTTGGTAATTTCTTTACCCGAGTCACTGTAAGCACCAATTTTCACACGCCCCTCCGTGATAAAGAAAATTTTATTAGAAATATCCTCTGGCCAATAGATATATTCGCCTTTTTTAAATGATCTATTGGTATGCGATTCATCGGTAATATTGCCCATTTTTTTAGGACAAAAAAGAACATCAATGTTCTCTAAATACCATAATCCTTTTTGTTCACTTCCCATACTTGTTATTTTTCTTTGATTTTGAATGATTAGCTTTCTACAAATTTCAACGTTTTGGATAGTCTTAGTGTTTTCAAAAGTAAATCTGTTAAACTAAAAGTAAAATTCAAAGGATTTAGTTTATAAAATGCAGGTAAAATTAACAAAATTGTTTTCAAAATGACATTTTATACTAAAATCAATTCATTTCTGGACGTAAATCAAAGTTACGTACAAAAGTATCAACCAAAGGATTTTTCTGTCGCATTTCTATAAATATTTCTTTATTATTCAAAATTTTCTTTGGAGCAATTGTTTTTTTCGCTTTTTTATCTAGATTGACAATGACGTTTTTTGTAAGTTCTGGAGCATCAATATTTTTACGAATTAAATCAAAAATAACAGCTTCTGCGGTAATGGTACTTTCTGCAATCACATTTTTCACTTCGATATTTAATATATCTCCGTCAAGTGATAATTTGGCAGTATTAAAGGTGGATTGAACCATTTTTGAGCAATGTTGTTCTGCAAATTCATCCCAAATTTTCTGAACATTAGCAATATTCAATTCTAATTTTGATGGTGTTTGAGCTTCTTGTGTATCTGAAACACTTCCGATTCCACCAATAATATAATTTTTCTTTAATTTAGATGACAATTTTCCTTTTTGATATTCCGCCTTGGGTTCATCTATTATTTTCCCTAATTCAGTATTTTCAGAAACTTTGGATACGGCTTTTTCTACAATATTTGGAGCCACAACATCCACTTTTGGGTTGATTTTCGCTTTTTTAGGAACAATTGGCTGAGCCTTACTTAGGTTAGGATTTTTTTTTTCAGCGTTTAAACCACCCTTCTGAAAAGCATCTACCGTTTGATTGATATATGCCATTTTTATCAATGCCATTTCAACATGCAATTGCTTGTTTCTTGCCATTCGATAATTCACATCACAATCATTAATTAAACTCAATGACGTTAACAAAAAAGAGCTAGGTGATTTTTTTGCTTGAGCAGTGTATCGCTCCTTTAATCCCTTACTCATTTCTAAAATTGAAATCGTTTTTTCATCTTTTGCTATCAACAAATTACGAATATGCTCTCCCAATCCAGTCATAAAAATATCAGGTTCAAACCCATTTTTAATAACATCATTAAAAAGCAACAATATTTCACTGGTTTCTGAAATCAAAAGACTTTCTACCAATTTAAAATAATATTCATAATCCAAAATATTTAAATTGGTAATCAAATCATCATAAGTAATGGACTTATTCATCCCACTCACAATCCTATCAAATAAAGAAAGAGCATCACGTAAAGCACCATCCGCTTTTTGAGCAATAACATGCAAGGCTTCTTCCTCCGCCTTTATACCTTCCCGATCACATATTTCTTGCAAAAAATTGACAATTTCTTTTACTTGAATTCTACGAAAATCAAATATTTGACATCTTGAAAGAATTGTCGGTATGATTTTATGTTTTTCGGTAGTAGCTAAAATAAAGATAGCATAGGGTGGAGGCTCTTCCAATGTTTTCAAAAATGCATTAAAAGCCTGAGAAGATAGCATGTGTACCTCATCTATGATAAATATCTTGTATTTTCCTTGCTGCGGTTGAAAACGAACTTGTTCAATCAATGCACGAATATGTTCTACACTATTATTAGAAGCCGCATCGAGTTCTGTAATATTAAAAGAAGCATTATTATTAAAAGCCACACAAGAGTTGCAAGTATTACAAGGTTCAAAATCATCTGTACGCTGCTCACAGTTTAAGACTTTAGCAAGAATTCTAGCGGTAGTTGTTTTTCCAACGCCCCGAGGCCCCGTAAACAAGAAAGCATGAGCAAGATGATCTGTTTGCAAGGCATTTTTAAGGGTTAACGTAATGTGCTCTTGCCCCACTACGTCCTTAAAAATTCCTGGACGATATTTTCTTGCTGATACAATGAAATTTCCCATGCTACAAATGTACAAAAAGGAATCGAAATGAGCACATATTTATCTTCCCAATTTCTTTTTCAAAGCAAATAATTCATCGCGATATTGAGCGGCAGTGATAAAATCTAACTCTTTCGCAGCGGTTTTCATTTTTCGCTCTGTTTCCACAATTAATTTTTCGATTTGATCACGATCCATATATTGAATCAATGGATCTGCTGCGATACTAGGTTTATCAGGTTCGATATAAGCATTATCATCTTTAGCTCCACGCACATCTAAAATAGATGTTTGACCAAGAATTTCTTCCCGTGACTTAGTGACCGTTCTTGGAGTGATACCGTGTTTTAAATTATATTCCATCTGAATAGATCTTCTTCGATTGGTCTCATCAATAGTCATTTGCATAGAGTGAGTAATTTTATCTGCATAAAAAATGACTAGCCCATTGACATTTCTAGCCGCCCGACCAGCTGTTTGAGTCAACGAGCGATGATTTCTCAAAAAGCCTTCTTTATCCGCATCGAGAATTGCCACAAGAGATACTTCTGGCAAATCTAGTCCTTCACGCAGCAAATTGACCCCAATTAATACATCAAATTCACCCAAACGAAGCTGTTGAAGAATTTCGACACGCTCTAAAGTATCCACTTCAGAATGAATATAACGACATTTAATTTGGACTTTTGCCATATACTTTGCCAATTCTTCAGACATTCTTTTGGTCAAAGTCGTAATCAAAACTCGTTCATCTTTTTGGATACGCTCATGCACTTCATCTAATAAATCATCTATTTGATTCAAACTAGGACGGACTTCAATCGGAGGATCCAATAATCCTGTTGGACGAATAATTTGTTCTACTATAAGCCCTTGAGTTTGTTCCAATTCATAATCAGATGGTGTAGCACTTACATAAACGATTTGGTTGGTAATAGCCTTAAACTCATCAAAATTCAAGGGTCGATTATCCATGGCAGAGGGCAATCTAAAGCCATAGTTTACCAAATTCAATTTTCTCGCCCTATCTCCACCCCACATACCACGCACTTGAGGAATAGTGACATGACTCTCATCAATAATCATCAAATAATCATCGGGAAAATAATCCAACAAACAAAATGGGCGGGTTCCTGGGCGTCTTCCATCAAAAAAACGAGAATAATTTTCTACCCCATTACAATAACCCAATTCTTTAATCATTTCTAAATCAAAAAGAGTACGCTCTTTGATTCGTTTAGCTTCCAAAAACTTTCTTTCTTTCTCAAAATAGTCTATCTGAGCGACCATTTCATCTTGAATATTGCTTACAATTTTTGGAATTTTGGCACTATTGGCTAAATACAAATTGGCAGGAAAAATAGCCATTTGATCAATATCAATAATTTTCTTCCCAGATTCTATTTCTATTCTTTGAATGGTTTCAATCTCATCTCCAAAAAAGATAATTCTACACCCATAATCTACATAAGGCAAATTGATATCTACTGTATCTCCCCGTACACGGAACGCTGCTCTTCCGAATTCGGCTTCCGTCCGATGATATAAACTCTCCACTAGACGGTATAAAAATATATTTCTAGGAATAGTCATACCTGTTTCTATCCGTATGACGCCATTATTAAAATCTTCAGGATTTCCCATACCATAAATACAGGATACAGATGCCACAATGATTACGTCACGTCTTCCAGTAAGCAAAGATGCAGTTGCACGAAGACGCAATTTATCGACTTCTTCATTGATTTGTAAATCTTTTTCAATATAAGTATCCGAGACAGAAATATAAGCTTCGGGTTGATAATAATCATAATAAGACACAAAATACTCAACCGAATTATCAGGAAAAAATTCACACATTTCACCATAGAGTTGAGCAGTCAAGGTTTTATTATGCGTAAGAATTAAAGTTGGTCGATTGAGTTGAGCAATCACATTAGCCATTGTAAAAGTCTTTCCAGAACCCGTCACCCCTAAAAGTACTTGTGCTTTTTCTCCATTTTCTACCCCTTCTACCAATTGCTTTATGGCTTCGGGTTGATCTCCTGTGGGGGAAAAAGGGGATTCTAGTTTGAATTTCATAGGTAATTTGTTATTTAAGCACTCAAAGGTCGATTCACATAATACATATCAATTTCTCCTTTATTTTTAGCTTCGATTTTTCCACGATAACTACAATCAAATTTGTATCTAATTTGATTATAAGTAGATTCAGAAATATTAATTTTTCCAGGTTCACATTGAGCTTCCATTCGAGCCGCAATATTCACAGTATCGCCCCAAATATCATACACAAATTTATTAAAACCAACCACACCTGCCACTACTGGACCAGAATGAATACCAATTCTTGCTTCAAAATACGGTTTTCCCTTAGAAATTTTATCTTTTTTGTACTCTTCCAAAAAATCTTGCATTTCGATAGCTGCTTTTATCAAATCTATTGGCGTAGATGTTTTTTGTGATAATCCAGATGCACACATATAGGCATCACCAATGGTCTTTATTTTTTCGATACTAGGATATTGAGAAACGATATAATCAAAAGCTTTAAAACAATGATCGATATCTGCGACCAATTCTTCTGGAGATAACAATTCAGACATACGAGTAAAGTTTTTAAAATCCGTAAACAAAACCGATGTTGAATTAAATTTTTGAGCCTTGACTTTTCCTTTTGTTTTCAACTCTTGAGCAATATTCTCTGGAAGAATATTCAAAAGTAACTCATCGGAACGCTTTTGCTCTTCTTCAATAATTTTATTTTTATCTTCCAAGATTTTTCTTGCTTTTTTTGTAGATCTAAAACGACTATAAAACAATCCTGCCAAAGCTAGGACAAAAACGGAAATAAGACCAAACAATTTATTCAAATTGCTTGTTTTTTCTTGTTCCAATTGCATTTGAGCCAATTCTGTTTCCTTTTCTTTCAACATAGCTTCTTGCAAGATATCTGCTTTTGATAATTTTTTCAATTTTCGTTCGTATCTTTTTCTACGTTCTTGCTCTTTTATTTTTTCAGCTTCAAGTGCCTTTAATCTTTCATCTCGAGATGAAATTTCGTCTAAGACTTTTTCTTTTTCAGCATCCAACTCCTTTTCTCTATCCGCAACAGATCCTTCATCTGTTACTTTTTCTCCTTTAAGTTTCATCAATTCATCTCTCACTTCATCCAATTTTTTTTGAAGCTGTTTATTCTCGTTTTTAAGTTTAGCTGAGATATTTGTGGCTTGAGTAACACTTGGTGTAGCACCATTTCGTATTAATCCGAGCAATTCTTTATTAATTTCATAAAGTTTTCTAGTATCTTTTCCTTGGAGAGCGATTTTTGAAATCATTTCAGCACTATTCGCAGCGATATCTGTATCATGAATTCTTTTAGCATACCGAAGAGCGGCTTCATATCTATTTTTTGCTTTTCTAGGTTCTTTGAGTTTTATATAAATATTAGCATCCAGATAAGCGATGTTCGCCTTCATCTGTTCGTCTTTTAATTTTGCAGCAATTTTGAAAGCTTCTTGCACATATTTACTTGCTTTGGTTGCATTGGTACTCTTATAAGCTTGTGCCAATTCATATTTTAATTCCATTTTTTCTTTTAGCCCTTTGGTAGCTTCCAATTGGCTTTCTAAATCAGAAGTAGATTGTCCAAATAGGAAAAAAGACCATAAAAAAAATAGAATTGTATTGAATAACTTCATTTGAATGATTATTGGATGATAGTAAGTCAGTTGCGACAAAAATACAAAGTACTTATTA
This sequence comes from uncultured Saprospiraceae bacterium, assembly GCA_964579315.1. Taxonomy (GTDB): domain Bacteria; phylum Bacteroidota; class Bacteroidia; order Chitinophagales; family Saprospiraceae; genus CAMZLN01. The sequence continues at coordinate 4,266 of CAZOHX010000033.1, read as the reverse complement.
TTAATTCCTATAATACAAGGATTTCTTTTTGAATTTATAGCTCTTAACAAGAAAGCATTAATTTTCCGAAAACAATTTTTCCAATTCGATATTTCCCAATATATCTAATAATTGCTGTATTTTGGGAATAAGTTTTTCCGCTTTTGCTTTCTTCTTTTCCTTTTTATAAATTTTAAACGATAAGATGAGTGCTTCCGCCAAAACAGGTTTATAATCTATTTTTTCAGATTGTTTAATCGCTTTACCTAAAAATTTAATAGCTTTTTTATTCTTTTTTTGATTGAGATAAACCTTTCCAATAGATAAAAGTGCCTTTGCCGCCCCCTTTTGATAATTAATTTCTTCTGAAAGTTCAAATTGCTTTTTGAAATGTTGTTTAGCCTTTTTAAAATTGCGTTTTTGAAAGAAAATGCCCCCGATTAAACCATGTACGATTGATATTCCTTGAATATCACCCAATTCTTTACATAAATCGAGATCTTCCAAGTACAATTCTAATGCTTTTTCATTATTCCCTTTTTTATCATAAACGCTCCCAATACAGCCTATTGCAATAGCAGTAAGATGCTTATTTTTTAATTCTTGACTTAGCTCTAATCCCAATTGATAATTGACCAAAGCATTTTTATAGTCCTGACTTTCAAAATATACAATGCCCAAATTGGTGTAAATACTAGCCATACCCTGCTTATCCTTAGCCGCTTTTGCCTTTTCCAATTGAGTCAATTGGCAATCAATTCCTTCTTGATAAAACCCTTGATTCATATACGTCAACCCTAAATTGGAAACAATTTGAGTCAGATTAAACATATAGGGTAGCGTTTTACTTAAATCAATACTTTTCAAAAAATATGTCTTAGCTTCCTGATATAATCCTTGCCGAAAATAAACATGTCCCAAATGTCCAAACGCAATAAACTTACCATGTACATCTTCTTCGATATTAAAAATATCAATAGCAGATTTTAAATATTTTTCTGCCAATTCATATTTTCCTTGCAACATCAGTAAATGCCCAAAATTGTTATAAATTCTAGCGACAAGCATATCATTGTCTAATCTATCAACATATTTCAACAACTCTTGATATCCTTTTTCGCAAGTTTTCCAATCTCCAATCAATTCCCAGACCTTATTTCTCTTCAATTTTGTGATTACAATAGATTCTAAATCAGCATGCTCATTATAATAGGTCAATAAATTACTATAAAAACGAATCGCTTGTTGATTTTGGAAGTTTCTACGACTAAAATCACCTGCCTTTTTTAAGTAATATTTTGTTTTTTCGATATTATGTGCCCGTTCAAAATGAAAAACCAATTCAAACAAATGCAAATCAATTTGGTCTCCATAAAGCTTTTCGATGGCATAGCCAATTTGATTATGCAGCTTTTCTAATCGAGATTTTAGTTGCATATTATACACGGCTTCACGCAAAAGAGCATGATTGAAAATATATTTCAATTCATTGATAGCTCTCCAAATATTTCCCCTTTCTGCTTTGTCAATCTGAGTTTTTAAAGCAACATTTGTCGAAGCATCTGTTTGATGTGATTTCATGACTTCTGCCAACACAGGCACATCAAATTCACGCCCGATTACTGCCGCTGCTTTCACAGTTTCCTTTACCATTGCTGACAATCGATCAATTCTAGACATCAAAATAGTATTGATGCTATAAGATAATTCAATTTTTTCATCTTCAATAAACCAAACATTATCGACTTTTTTTAAAAGATTGTTTTCTTCAAAATAAGCTAATATTTGTTCTGAATAAAACGGATTGCCATTTGACGCTTTTACCAAAACTTCTGCAAATGAATCAGATATTTCGCCCCCAAGTTTTTCTCTTGCCAATGCCCGAATATTCGTTTCGCTCAAATGAGTCAACTCTATTTCTAAAAATGGAATCTCTAAATCACGGAGCCTGTCTCTTTCAATAATAATAGGTTTTTGCCCATCATCTGAATATCTAGATGTAATCAGAATCGCAAGAGGGAAAGTAGGCATTTTCTTGATGAAAAATTTCAAAAAATTCAAAGAATCCGTATCAAACCAATGCCCATCTTCTAATTCTAAAACCAATGCTTTTTTTAAAGAAAGGCTTAAAAAAAGAGTGCTCAGAGCTTCTAATATATTCTGATAACGCCCCTTTGCATCTAGCTCATTCCAAATTGTATTTTTCGTTTCCAATCCTAGTAGCCCTTGAAAAATAGATTTTGAGCGAACAAGTTCCTTTGCCCATTCATTTTGATTTAAAATTTTCAAATCATGTACTATTCCATCAAATTTAAATTTAAAATTCCTTAAATTTTTTGTCAAACTATTTTTCCCAGATTGATTGAAATAATTTGACAAAAAATAAATAAATGGATTAAAAGGCTTCTTCAATATTTGATCTGCTTGACAAGTTAGCCATGCAATATTTTCTTTAGCAAAGTTTTGTTTTAATTCATAAGACATTCTGCTTTTGCCCAATCCTGCTTCTCCATATAAAAAGGTGACACTTGCCAAATAAGGAATTTTTAAAGATTGTTCGATAAATGACTTCATCTTGTCAAACTCCTTGCTTCTACCTACCAAACTCCCTATAAAAAAAGGAGATTCTGTCTGCTGCTCTTCCAATAATTCGTAAGTTGGAATATCCCCGACTAGACCTTTGTATTGAATATCTCCGTGATAATGGAATTTAAAATTCTTATTTTTGGCAATAAATTCATCTACTAACACTTCATTCCAATGAGCTTGCATCATCAAACGAGCTGCTAAATTTACTCGATTTCCAATCGCTGCATATTGCATTCTTTCCGTACTACCAATCAATCCAGTAAAAGCGACACCTTCTGTAATCCCAATTCTAATACGAAGGTCTTGGTCACTATATTTTGAAGCTTCATTTTTGACAGCCAATGCAAATTTCAAAGCTCTCTCTTGATTATTTTCGTATGAAACGGGAGCCCCAAAAAAACCAACCATCACCCCACCTTTATCACTAAAATCAATTTCTTTAAAATATCCAGAATGATTATCAAACAATTCTAAGACTTGTGTGCCAAACTTGTGAAGTAAAGGATAAGATTTCAAACCTTTAAACGAAATAAAAACCGAAATCACATCTCGAAACTCCCCTTTTTGATTAAATTCTATAACTTCTTTTGGTTGAAATTTTGAAAGTACATTAAGTAAGAGATTTTTTTGTATAATTTTTTTTGTACAATTTTTTATAATTTCATTGTCTTTCAAAAGTAAAAAATACGGTGTATTCGAAATAGGTTTTATCTGAAAATCATCTTTTATTTTTTCCTTGAAATTAAAATCTAACACAATTTCTTGCTCTTTTGCCATCGTTTGGCTAAATGCCGAATTATCAATAGCCTGACCACGAAAGAAAAAGGCGTGATGCTGTTTTCCGATAATACCCCAATCAATTACTCCAAACGAAATTCCTATTTTAATTTTGACTTCAAACTGTCCAAATTGTGTAGAGAAAGTACTTTGATGGTCAAAATAAGCAATCATTTCTTGAGCTAATCCTACAATTTCACGAACATTTTTTGATTCAGGAAAAATTCCAGTAAAAGCATCCCCTGCAAAATAAGGAATAAAACCACCTTCCTTATAAGTCATTTTAACAATTGGAGCAAAAGTGGCATTCAGAATATTCGATAAAATTTCTGCCCCAGGACTTCCCTTTTTAAGCAATTGCTGTGTCAATTTTGTAAAACCAGAAATATCAACAAATATAGCATACCCTAAAAAATCACCGTGAAATTTTTTAGCAATATACTGCTCTTGAATAAAAAAGGGAATCAAGTTTTTGGTCATTGAGATAGATAGAAATTAAATTAGTCAAAAAAGAATGCCAAATATAGTATTTTTTTAAATATAATTAGTTTATTTTTTATAATTCCTTGGACCAATTATCATAGCATCAACGAGACATATACTTCTTAGGCGTAGTACCATATTTTTTACGAAATGCCGCTATAAAATGACTGGGAGTACTATATCCTACCAAATCACTTATTTCAGAAACATTGTATTTTTGGCTTTCGATCATATCTCTTGCCAATTCCATTTTATAATTTAGCAAAAAATTGAAAACGGTATCCCCGTATATTTGCTTAAATCCATCTTTCAGTTTTTTGAGCGGCAATTCAATCATTTGAGCCAACTCCTGTAAGCTTGGAGGATTTGCAACCCGATCAATTATGATTGTTTTTGCCTTAATAATTTTTTTTACATTAGTTTCATCCTTTAAAAAAG
>CAZOHX010000032.1:0-11333 GCA_964579315.1 uncultured Saprospiraceae bacterium | reverse complement strand
AATTTTTAATTTTTTCTCCAAGATACCCAATAATAAAAACAAAATCATCAATCCCAACAGCCACCAATTCATCAATAATAAAAGCAAGAATTGACTTTCCACCAACAGGTATTAAAGGCTTAGGCTGCGTATAAGTCAAAGGACGGAGGCGTATTCCTGCCCCCGCAACAGGTATGATAGCTTTCATTATTTTAGAATTGTTTGTCAAATTTACGTAAATTTTATGGAATAGCATATTGAAAATAAAAAAACCCAATTCTCAAAGAGAGAATCAGGTTTTTAAATATTTTATTATGAGCATTTTCTATCCAGCTTCCAAAGCCGCAGCACCACCCACAATCTCTGACAATTCTCGAGTAATTGCTTCCTGTCGTGCTTTATTATATTGGATTTTCAATTCTTTCACTAATTCTTCAGCATTTTCAGTTGCATTATCCATTGCGGTCATACGAGCCCCATGTTCAGAAGCATGCGTATCTAATAAATATTTCTGAAAAGAAGTTTGTAAAATACTTGGAATCAAATGTTCCAATAAAGCTTCTTTATTAGGTTCAAAAATATAATCAGCCTTATGCTTAGTTTCTTTCGTTTCTAATTTCTTGACAGGTAAAAATGGCTCGATTTCAGCGAATTGCATAGCCGCATTTTTAAATCTACTATAAGCAATATCAATGGAATCATATTTCTTATCCATAAAACCAGCAATCAGTCTTTTAGAAACTCTACTTACATTATCTGCACTCAAATCATTGAATAAATCAACATATTTATCAACAATTTTACAATCCGAAAGATGTCTTTTAGCAAATTCATAACCTTTTTTCCCAATAGGAACTAAAGTCAAATTACCTGCTCTACGAACATCCGCATATTTTTCAGCAATCAAATTATTGGATGCTTTAATGATATTGGTATTAAAACCACCACAAAGTCCTCTATTAGAAGTAACGATTACGACACAAGCATTATGAATCTCACGCTCTTCTCCATATTTTGAACTTGCATCTCCATCCAAATTTGCCATTAAATTAGATAATAACTCATCCAATTTATCAGAATATGGTCTCATTTGTACAATTGCATCTGTTGCTCTCTTCAATTTGGCAGCAGAAACCATCTTCATCGCTTTGGTAATCTGTTGAGTAGATTTTACCGATGAAATACGCTCTCTAACTTCCTTTAAATTTGCACCCATTTTATATAATTACGAATTATTAAATTACGAATTACGAATTGTTAATTCTCAATCTGTTCTTATTTATATTGAGCAGCTAATTCACCACCAATTTTCTCTAATGTTGCAATTTGTTTTGGATCCAACTTACCTTTAGTAAATGATTGCATTACTTCAGGAGCTTTCTTTTCCAAAGTAGTCAAAAGCATAGATTCAAATTCAGAAATCTTTTCAGTAGGTACGTCCATCAAAAGACCTTTTGTACCTAAATAGATAATAGCCACTTGTTGTTCTACTCTCAAAGGAGAAAACTCAGGTTGTTTCAAGATTTCAACATTACGACGACCTTTCTCAATGATATTTGTTGTCGCAGCATCCAAATCAGACCCAAACTTTGCAAATGCTTCCAATTCACGGAATTGTGCTTGATCCAATTTCAAAGTACCTGCTACTTTTTTCATAGATTTGATCTGTGCATTACCCCCTACTCTTGATACAGATACCCCTACGTCAATTGCTGGACGAATACCAGAGTTAAACAAGTTGGTATCCAAGAAAATCTGACCATCTGTAATCGAAATTACGTTGGTTGGAATATATGCAGAAACATCACCCGCTTGCGTTTCGATAATTGGCAATGCAGTCAAAGATCCACCCCCTTTAATCAAACCTGCTTTTACTAAAGACTCAGGCAAGTTATTCATATTTTGTGCAATACTATCGTTAGAATTAATCTTTGCAGCACGCTCTAACAAACGTGAATGTAAGTAAAATACATCCCCTGGATACGCTTCACGACCTGGAGGTCTTTTCAATAGCAAAGAAACTTCACGATATGCAACTGCTTGTTTTGACAAATCATCATAAATAATCAAAGCTGGACGACCTGTATCTCTAAAAAATTCTCCAATAGCCGCACCTGTAAATGGAGCATAAAATTGAAGTGCAGCCGGATCAGCAGCAGAAGCAGAAACGATGACAGTATAAGCCATTGCACCATTTTCTTCCAATGTTTTAGTTACTTGAGCCACGGTAGAAGCCTTCTGACCAGAAGCTACATAAATACAAAAAACAGGTTCACCCTTTTCATAAAATTCCTTTTGATTGATGATTGTATCAATAGCCACGGCAGTTTTACCAGTTTGTCTATCGCCAATAATCAACTCTCTTTGCCCTCTTCCGATTGGAATCATTGCATCGATTGCCTTGATACCCGTTTGAAGCGGCTCCGTTACAGGCTCTCTATAAATTACCCCAGGAGCTTTACGTTCGATAGGCATTTCATAGGTCTTACCTTGAATTGGACCTTTACCGTCAATAGGTTTTCCCAATGCATCCACAACTCTTCCAACAAATCCTTCTCCGATATTAACGGATGCGATACGACCAGTTCTTCTTACAGTAGAACCTTCAACAATACCATGAGCACTACCCAAAAGTACCACACCAACATTGTCTTCTTCCAAGTTTAATACGATAGCTTGAGTACCGTTTTCAAAATCTACTAATTCTCCAGACTGAGCATTTGTCAATCCGTAAATTCTAGCGATACCATCACCAACTTGAAGAACAGTTCCAACTTCTTCCAATTCAGTACTAGTACTAAAACCAGAAAGCTGCTGTCTTAGAATTGCAGATATCTCATCAGGCTTTACATCAACCATATTTAAAAGGTTTTATTTTTATAAAAATTATTAATTATAAGCTACCAATCCGAAGATTAGTTTGCTGAAAATTCTTTTCTCAAAGTTTGTAATTTATGAGCGACACTTGCATCATACAATTTGTCCCCCACTTGAATAATGATTCCCCCTAAAATAGATGGATCCACTACTGTTTCTATTTCAATATTATCCGCAGTTTCCTTACTTACCAATAATTTTGCTTTAATATTTGCAATATTTTCATCATTTAGCGGCTCTGCGGAAGTTATTTTCACGATAGAGATACTTTTAAATTGACGATATTGGTTCATAAATTCGTCCAAGATATCTTTCAAGTAAGACTCCCGTCCTTTTAAGACTACCAAATCCATAAATTTCATAGTCAACTCATCCACCTTACCATTGAAAATAGCATTTAAAATTTGCTTTTTCTTATCGCCTTTGATTATCGGACTTTTCAACATATTTGCCAAGTCCTCATTAGCTACCGCATTTTGAAGAGACTGTACATCTCCTAATATTGTATCTAATTTGTTTCCTTCAATGGACAAATCCAATAATGATTTAGCATATCTTGACGCAATTCTGATTACTGACATAACGTTTAATCAAGTTTAATCTATTATTAATTTAATTTCACTTCGTCAATCAACTTATTGATTAAACTTTCCTTAGAATTAGCTTCACTCAATTGAGCTTTAACCAATTTTTCAGCAATATCTACTGCCATTTTACCCGTTGTATTTTTCAACTCTGCCATAGCCGCATTTTTCTGATTTTCAATCTCCGCTTTAGCACTAGTAATGATTTTGTCTGCTTCTTCTTTTGCTTTACCTTTTGCTTCGGCAATCATACTATCTCTCATTTCTTTTCCTTCTTTCAACATAGCAGATCTTTCTTCACGAGCTTTTGCCAAAATCTTTTCATTTTCAGCATTCAAGTTAGCCATTTCTTTTTTAGCATCTTCTGCTTTATCTAAAGCATCTTGAATATCACTTTCACGTTTTTTCAAAGCTTCCGCCATTGGTTTGAAAGTAAATTTTCCAATTAAAAACCAAAAAAGTAAAAAGAAAATAGTTGACCAAACAATCAAACCGAATTCTGGTCTTAATACTGTAAATTCTCCTAATAAAATCATCTTGTTATATTTAATTATTTTATTCTCAATAATAAAAGTGGGAACAACCATACAACCAACCGTTGAAATGATTGTTCCATTTCTCTTAACTATTTCTTGTTAAGCGAAGAAAGAAAGTACGATTGCAATCAATGCTGCCCCTTCCACTAAGGCTGCCATCAAGATCATATTTGATCTAATGTCACCCGATGCTTCTGGTTGTCTAGCGATTGCTTCCATAGCTTTTCCTCCAATATTACCAATACCGATACCGGCACCGATTACGGCAATACCTGCTCCAATAGCTGCAATTGAACCTGTCATAGTTTTCAATTTTAAATTATTATAAAATAAATATATCACTATTCAATGACTATAAAAGTCAATGATTAGTGGTGTTCTTCGATGGCTGCACCAATATAAGATGCAGTCAAAATTGTAAATACAAATGCTTGTAAGAATGCGACCAATAATTCGATTGCACTCATAAATAAAACCAGACCTGCGGAAGCAATAGATGTTCCATATCCAGCACCAGGATTTGCTCCCATGTGACCAAACATAAAAATAAGTCCTATAAAAATCACAATTACCATGTGACCTGCTACCATATTGGCAAACAATCTCAACATCAAAGTAATTGGCTTAATAAACATTCCCATTATTTCCACTGGAGTAATAATCACTTTTACTGCTGCGGGTACACCTGGCATCCAAAAAATGTGTTTCCAATAATCTTTTTTACCATTCAAATTAACCACAAAAAATGTAATCACGGCTAAAACCAAAGTAAAAGAAAGATTACCTGTTACGTTCGATCCTCCAAAAAAGGGAATCTGTCCAAAAAGGTTTAACCCCACTAAAAAGAAAAATAATGACATTAAAAAAGGTAGAAATTTCATATAGTGCTTTCCCAAAAATGGTTTTGCCACTTCATCTTGAATAAAGACAAACAATAGCTCCATGAAATTTTGAAGACCTTTAGGTGCTTTACCATCTCTTTTTACATATTCATTTTTTACCTTAAAAAACAATCCAGCCATAACAAGGAACACAATCAACATTGTCATCACATTCTTAGTGATTGATAAATCCTGAAATCCGGTCCAACCTCCACCAAACAAACCGCCGTCTATAGTAGATTTTGATTCTAATAAGTATTTTTCACCACCTGAACAAGCATAAGAAAGTGTTTTCTTCTTTCCTTTAGCATCCCTAACTTCTTCATGAACAAATCCATCAATCTGAGCATTGGGTTGAAATCCAGCACCAATCACTCTTTTCACAGTACCCTCATCCAAAACATATTTCCCTACGGATTTACTTCCCGTACCATGATGTCCAATACCAAATTTACTAGACATAAAAAATTGAAATCCATTCTCATCATGTAAGATACAAGGTAAAGGGATATTCCAAGGACCTATACTATATACATTGGCATCAGCAATATGATGAAATGCAGTAGCACCAGGATTAAAAGAAGATTCATGGTGACCTCCACACTCGCTATGACTTTCATGGGCATTGCTATCACTTGTTGAGTGAGTATTCTGAGTTTGGTGATCACTATGATCGTGTCCACTATGGTCTTGTGCATACAATGAAGCACTTAGAACTAATGAAAATATAATCAAAAAAATCTTCCGCATCGATATAAATTTGCTAGCCAAAGGTGGCTATTTCTTTAAAAATCGGTGCAAAGGTAGTCAGTTTATTGGGATATTGAAAGACTTTTGGATATTTTTTTTAAAAAAATAAATTGTGAGAAAATAGCTTGGGAAACGAAATTGCATTCTAGCCTAAATCCAATCCAATATCCCAATCAATTCCGCCTTCTTCCTCACAGCGACAGGCACAGTATCTCCATTTTTCATCATCAAATAGCCGCCTTCTTTTCTCACATATTCTTGAATAAAGTCCAAATTAATTAAATGAGATTGATGAGAACGATAAATATTCATTTGCATCATCGATGATAACATGAGGAGACACTTGAACATCCACTAGGTCTAAAATTTCTTTTGGTCAAACAAAGAAAGGAAAATTAACATAATCAAAAAGAGCATCCTGCAAAAATCAGAATGCTCTTTAAAATACCATTATATTTTTCAGTAATTATCTCGCAACGCCAATGGCTCTCTTTTCACGAATAACTATAACTCTAATTTGCCCAGGATATTGCATTTCATTTTGAATTTTTTCAGAAATCAAAAAAGCCAAATCATCTGCATATTCATCTGTAACTTTTTCACTTTCAAGAATTACCCTCAATTCACGACCTGCTTGCATTGCATACGCTTTTTGAACACCTTCATAATCCATTGCCAACTCTTCCAATTCATTGATACGTTTCATATAAGACTCCATAATCTCACGACGAGCACCTGGTCTAGCTCCAGAAATGGCATCACAAGCTTGAACGATAGGAGAAATAATTCCTTTCATTTCAATTTCATCGTGATGGGCACCTACTGCATTCAAGATAATTGGATGCTCTTTAGCTTTTTCACACATTTTCATACCGATCAATGCGTGTGACAATTCTGACTCTTCTTCAGCCACTTTTCCAATATCATGTAAAAGACCCGCTCGTTTTGCATTCTTAACTTGTTTAGGACTCAATCCCATTTCAGCAGCCATCAATGCACAAAGATGTGCCGTTTCGATAGAGTGTTTCAATAAGTTTTGACCATAAGACGATCTAAAACGCATACGCCCGACCATTTTCACCAGATAAGGTTTCAAACCATGAATATCCAAGTCAATGACAGTACGTTCTCCGATTTCTACAATTTGCTCATTTAATTCTTTACGAACTTTAGCTACTACTTCTTCAATTCTCGCAGGGTGGATACGTCCGTCAGCGACCAAACGCTTCAATGATAAACGACATACCTCTCTACGAATGGGGTCGAAACTAGAAATGACAATTGCTTCTGGCGTATCATCTACCACGATTTCAGCCCCTGTTGCTGCTTCGATTGCACGGATATTTCTACCTTCACGACCAATAATTTGACCTTTGATATCATCAGATTCAAGATTAAAGACAGAAACCGTATTTTCGATGGTATATTCTGCACACATACGCTGGATACTCTGCACTACTATTTTCTTTGCTTCTTTATTTGCTGTGATTTTGGCATCATTAATTGTGGATTTCACAATAGACATCGCATCAGATTCTGCTTTGGCAGTAATAGCTTGAATCAATTGTTCCTTAGCATCATCCGCACTTAAATTAGCTACTTTTTCGAGAGCAGCCACATGTTTATCATTCGCTTTATCCAAATCTTCTTTCTTTCTAGCAATAATTTTCAATTGCTTTTCAAGATTTTCTTTAATGGCCTGCACTTCTGCTTCTCTAGATTCAATATCTGCTTCTAATTCTGTAACTTTAGCTTTTCTATCTTCTAGGCTTTGCTCTTTTTGAGCCCAAGAAGCTTCCAATTGTTTAAGATCCATTTCACGCTCCTTCATATCCAATTTATGCTGCGCTTTTTCTTTTTGGAATCCCAATCTCAATTCATGATACTTATTTTTAGCTTCTTGAATTTTCTTTTGTTTGATTTGCTCATTTTTCGCTTCTGCCTTTGCAGTGATTTGTTGAGCTTTTACAGCAGCTTCATCTTCAATTCTTTTAGCATTCAATTTTGCTTCTTTCAAAGCTAAATCTGCCATTTTATTGACTTCTTCACTTTTCTTCTTCATCGAAGAATTGACCAAGAAGTAGCTAATTGCTGCTCCAATGACGGCTCCGACGATGGCTAATAAATATTCCATTTGCTATGTACTTTATATATATGATTAAAAATTATTTTCTAAATCATGATATAAACAACAAAATCATTAAACAGGTAATAAAAAAATAAGATAGGTTATTACTTCAATAAATCATCTAAAAGATGGTCTAATTCAAGTAATTTATCAGAAAGGGCGGTTTGATCAAATTGACTTTTAGTCTTATAAATATCATAAGCATAAGTTAAAAGCACCATAGACATACAATCTTGAATGTCTTTATTTTTGTATTGGCTTTGGAATCGGTTTATTTCCGCATTCACATCATCTACAATTTGTAAAATAGTAGATTCTTCTTCTCCTTTTATCTTTAACGGATAAACACGACCTGCAATACGTACGTTGATATTATTAGTCTCTTTTCCGCTCATTTGATATTAAAATATTCACAAAGCAATCAATTGGCATCTAGCCATTCAATACATTGATTTATTTCATCAACATACTGATCAATCTCCTTCTTTAACTTAATTATTTTTCCTGCTCCACGCTTCTTTTGCTCACTCATTGCACCTTGATTATCATCAATTTCATGAATCAAGGCATTTATATCTATATTTTTCGTTTCAATTTCAAGTTTGAGTGCTTTATTTTCATTTTTCAACAACTGATTTTCTTCCATTAGAGCCTTATTTTTCAAGCCTAATTGGTTTACTTTTTCAATTATTTCTTGTAATTTATTGATATCCATCTCGCTTATCAATTTTTAAATAGTGTCTCTCAAATATGAAATGATTCTCAAAATTGCAATTTTTTTTTTACAATTTCACATTTTTTGACAGTTATTTAGTCGGCGAATTGTTAATATCGAGAAATTATTTTCTAATTACCGCTCCCAATTGCTTTTCACTTTGAAAAATAATATTCTTCATAATTTTATCCACTTCCTTATCTTTCAATGTTTTTTCTGGATTTTCGAAGACAAAACTCACTGCGTAAGATTTTTTACCTTCCCCTAACTGTTTTTCATTTTCATAAACATCAAATAGGTTGGTTTCTACCAATAAAGCCTTACCTGCTTTTTTGGAAATAGCTAAAATATCCTTAAACTGAACATTTTTATTAATTACAAAAGCCAAATCACGTCGCATGGATGGATATTTATTTAATCCTACGAAGTTGATTTTATTATTTTTCAAAGCAGTCATGATATTATTCCAATTAAAATCTGCAAAAAAGACTTCATTAGAAATACCCATTTTTTTCAAAATAGAAGTTTGAACTTTTCCAAACTTTACCAAACTTTGTCGTCCACGATGATATTCTACGCCATAAGAAAACACATCATCGGCAAACTCCTTTTCTTGGAATCCTTTCAAACCAAACCGCTCCATCAATCCACCAACATACCCTTTTAACGTAAAAAAAGAAATTTTGTTCTTATTGGGATTCAACCAACTTTCCCCCATTTGTTGTCCTGTCAAAAACAAAGTTAAATGTTCTGTCTCATCAAATCCATCATCAGTTTTCAAATAAGACCGACCTTGTTCAAAAACTTTCAAATCAGCAATTTGTCGATTTTGATTTCTCAAAACGACTTCCAATCCACTGATCAACATCTCTGGACGCATGATATTCAAATCTCGATTGGAAGTATTATTAATAAACACCAATTGGTTTTCATCTTTAGGTAAAACATCTTTATAATAATCTGATTTTGTTAAAGAAACCGCCATCATTTCATAAAATCCCTGAGCAACCAACAAATCCGCTGCTGTTTTCCGCATTTGGATAGGATTGGGCTTAGGAGGATGCACAATAGTACTTCGTATTTCAGTTGGGATAGGCACTTGATTTAGACCATATATCCTCAATACTTCTTCGATTAAATCCGCTGGTCGTGTAACATCTGCCTTGTTGGTAGGTACAGCCACAGTCACCGATGCTCTTTCAATTTTCTTAATTTCCATTTCCATGGCTTCAAAAATTGCATTGACTTTTGTTGGAGGAATAGGCACTCCAATATCTCTATTAATTTTTGCATAAGAAATCTCAATCTCAACAGGCTTAATTTCTTTTGGATAAATATCTATGATTTCAGAAGCGACTTTTCCACCTGCATATTCTGCTATCAATTCGGCAGCTCTTTTTAATGCAAAAACGGTAATATTTGGATCAGAACCTTTTTCAAAAATCTTTGCAGCATCCGTTCGCAACAAATGTCGAGTACTAGTAGGACGAATAGATTTCGCAGTAAAATAAGCAGATTCTAAGAAAATCTCGGTAGTTTCGGGAGTCACTCCAGAATTTAGTCCACCAAAAACACCTGCGATACACATTCCCACACCATTTCCATCACAAATCATCAAATCTTTATCCGACAATTTACGTTCAATTTCATCCAAACATAAGAAAGGAGTTTGATCCGCAAGATTTTTCACAATAATCTTTTTACCTGCAATTTTTTCATAATCAAAAGCATGTAAAGGTTGCCCCAATTCATGTAAAACAAAATTGGTAATATCAACTACATTATTGATAGGACGGACACCGATAGCATTCAATCGTTTTTGCATCCATTCTGGAGAATCTCCTACTTTGATACCCTTGATGGTCAAACCAGAATACCTTGGACAAGCATCGGTATTCTCAACTTCTACATCAATAGGTAAATCGGTACTATCCACTTTAAAGTCATCAACTGATGGCACATTGACTTTTCCTGAATGCCCATAATTGACTTTCAAGGCTGCTGCCAAATCTTTTGCTACCCCCAAATGAGAAGTGGCATCCGATCGATTAGGAGTCAATCCAATATCATAAATCACATCTTTTTCAATATCAAAATAATCTTTTGCTAGCGTACCCACCGCTACATCATCTGGCAAAACAGCGATACCAGAATGATCAGACCCAAGATTCATTTCATCCAATGCACAAATCATCCCTTCGGATACTTCACCCCGAATTTTTCCTTTTTTAATTTTAAATTCTTTTCCATCTGGTGGATACAAAATAGTACCTATTGTAGCAACAACTACTTTTTGACCCTGAGCCACATTCGGTGCACCACACACGATATTCAAATCTTCGCCCGATCCGATATCCACTTTTGTTACAGATAAATGATCTGAATTGGTGTGTTTACCACATTCCTTGACGTATCCCACTACGAAACCTTCCAATCCACCTGGCACACTGACCGTTTCTTCCATTCCTTCGACTTCAAGACCAATTTCGGTAAGAATTTCAGAAATTTTATCAGGAGAAAGATCTACATCTAAATATTGTTTTATCCAATTCAAGGAAACTATCATCTTTTGTAATTTTTCTTTTTTGAAAATTTGGGTGCAAATGTACGAAAAAATATAATGATATGTTGAATGATAGATAATGAAAGTCTAATAGAAAGTTTGCGATAAATTAAAACAAAATATATTTTTAATAAATTTTAAATACAAATAGTTTTTATTTTACATTTTAAAAACTATATTTGCAATAAATGGCAAAAAAAAGAGAGAATATTCACGATAAATTTTTCAAATCATCTTTTTCTATCAAAGATGTTGCACTTGGATTTAAGTAGTTGGACATATGTTTTTATGTGTATATTTTTAAATAGATTTTGTTCAAA
>CAZOHX010000031.1:0-11464 GCA_964579315.1 uncultured Saprospiraceae bacterium | reverse complement strand
TAGATATCGTAAAAGAACCAAATGGATCTTTTCATTGTCTCTTCAAGAATAAACGATACGTAATCAAAATAGTAGCTTTCGATTATTTTAGTAAAACGATGACTCTCAAAATTAATGGAAATCCATACGATATTCTAATCAAAGATCAATACGATATATTAATTGACAAAATGGGGCTTGTCACATCAGCTTCCATTGATATTAAAGAAGTACATGCTCCTATGCCAGGATTAGTTTTAGATATTCCGATTAAGGAAGGACAGGAAGTTATTAAAGGAAATACATTATTGGTATTAGAAGCAATGAAAATGGAAAATATGATTAAATCGCCAGTTGATGGTATTGTTAAATCCATTGCAGTCGAATCTGGTGATGCCGTTGACAAAGGTCAAATATTAGTTGAATTTGAGTAATTAATTACGAAAACATAAAACATATTTAATTCTTTTTGATTTTTTAATAGATTCATTTTTATAAATATTACTTTTGTGAAAAACTATCATGAATACTGTGAAATTATTTGCTGGAACTGCTACAAAATATTTAGCGGAAAATATTGCTGATTATTATGGAAATAAGCTAGGAGATGTGACCGTTTCCAAATTTAGTGACGGAGAGATGCAGCCCGTAATTCATGAATCGGTTCGGGGAAATTATGTCTTTTTTATCCAATCCACTTTTGCTCCTACTGATAATCTAATGGAACTTTTATTGATGATAGATGCTGCCAAAAGGGCTTCTGCTGGTTACATTACCGCTGTCATTCCATATTATGGCTATGCACGTCAAGATAGAAAAGACAAGCCAAGGGTACCCATTTCCGCAAAATTGGTTGCCAATTTAATAGAAGCAGCGGGTGCCAATCGAATTATGACTATGGATTTTCATGCGGATCAAATTCAAGGATTTTTCGATATACCCGTAGATCATTTACGAAGTGAAGCCATTTTTATTCCTTATCTTCAAAGTTTGAATTTATCTACTGTCACATTTGCATCTCCTGATGTAGGAGGTGTAAAACGAGCAAGAACTTATGCCAAATTTTTTAGTTCAAAACTGGTTATCTGTGATAAATTTAGAGAGAGAGCTAATGAAGTAAAAAGCATGACCGTAATTGGAGATGTCGATGGAGAAGATGTGATTTTGATAGATGATTTGGTCGATACCGCTGGAACATTGTGCAAAGCAGCCGAAGCATTAATGAAAAAAGGAGCAAAAAGTGTAAGGGCATTTTGTACACATCCTGTACTTTCAAAAAATGCCTATGAGAATATAGAAAATTCTGTATTGACAGAATTAATCGTATGTGATACTATCCCCCTACGCAAAAAATCGAAAAAAATAAAGGTGCTTTCTACTGCCAAGTTATTCGCTCGAGCCATTCGCAACACCCATGAAAATAGATCTATTTCTGCACTATTTGTTGGAGGAGAATAACGGTATCTATTCAAATTGTCTAATAAAGGACAAAAGATAAACGGTATCTTATTCTAAAGATAGATAGCTTTGTATTTTACTCAATAAAAAATAGAATATGATACAACGAATTTTCATTTTAATAACTTGCTCTTTTCTTATTTCATCGTGCAGTGTGAAAGATTATAAATCTTCATCTAAGCCTATCGAACATATTATTTGGGACAGCCTACTTCATAAGCATGTTTCAGATGATGGATTGGTTGATTACAAGGGATTTATAGCCGATAGTATTCAATTTGACAAGTATTTAACCCTGTTGAAAAACAATCATCCCAATAAAAAACATTGGACTAGAGAAGAGCGAATGGCTTATTGGATTAATGCTTATAATGCCTTTACAGTAAAAATGATTGTCGATCATTATCCCACCAAAAGTATCAAAGATATAAAAAAAGGCATTCCATTTGTAAATACAGTCTGGGATATTAAATTTATAAAAATTGAAGGGGCTGTTTATGATTTGAATAATATTGAACATGGTATATTACGACCCAAATTTAAAGATCCAAGAGTTCATTTTGCGGTAAATTGTGCGTCTTACTCATGCCCTCCATTGCGAAAAGAAGCTTATACTGCTAAAAAAATAGATAATCAACTCAATGACCAAGCGAGAATTTTCTTAAGTGATCCTCGAAAAAATAGGATTTCAGAAAAAGAAATGCAAATTTCAAAGATTTTTTCATGGTTTAAAGGAGATTTTTTAGTAAAAGAAAAATCAATTCAAGCATTCATCAATCAATTTACGGATGTAGAAATTACAAAGGATACAAAAATTTCCTATTTAGATTATCAATGGACTTTAAATGAACAAAAAGAAGAATAAATCAACGAAAAAACTACATTTATTTAATCATCGTTCCTAAAAACAAAGAATAATTTTGAAATTTAACCCATTGTTAATAAATAGTATATGTTTATTTTGTTTAAACTGAAATAATTAATTATATTTCGCTTTCAAAACAAAAAACGAGACTATGAGAACTTTTTTCTTTGGATTTTTACCTTTTTTGGTATTTTCAAGCTTTTTTAGATGGTATTATGTCTGCAAAATTTCCAATCAGTGCGGTGATAAAACAGAAGAGCCCACTGAAATTGTAGAAAAAGTAAATGACACTAAAAAAGCACTTCAAGTTTTCTCTCAAGATGATTTCCATGTCGATGGCAGCGACTTAGTCATTACTCAAGATTTAGTTGATTACATCAGTAACTTAAATTCTGATGCAACCAGTATGATTGAAGTAATTGTTGATGGAAATACGGAAAATAAATTGGAAGGAACTCAATTGGGAGAAGATGTAAAAACTTATATGATTGAGGAAGCCAATATTACAAGACCTATCAATGTTATTTTTAATGAAATTGAAGGATACACTAGAAACACCATGCAAATTAAAATAAAAGAGTATTAATAAACCACAAAACAACCAATCAGCATGATGGATGAATTTTCAGGAATAACGAAATTAGTGAAAGAGTTTTTTAATGACCCTTTCGCAGGATTAACAACTTTAGAGAGTCAACAAGCCGTAATAATCTTGGCGACAACATTTTTATTTGGGCTATGGACTGCTTACTTGTCTTGGGGTCTTAAAAATAGAAGATTAAGAAAAAAAATTAATCAGTTAGAGCAAGAAAGACAAGATTATAAAACTCAAATTACAAATCTTAATACGGAATTAGTTGCCACAAAAACTGAGTTAGAAACATCGAATTCATATATTTTGGAAAATCAGAATATTGTGGGAGATTTAGAAGAATCAAAAGCTTTTATTCAAGCTCAACTTAATAGTACGCAAGCCGAGTTATTAGAAATTAGAAACGAAAAAGAAATATTGCAAAAAGAGCATGAATCATTAATTGCTCAAAATGAATCACTAACTTTAGAAAATAGTCAAAAAAATGATGCTAGTTTAGAAGAAAGTTCTACAAGTTTTGAAGAAAGGTTGCTTGAAATGGAGCAGCGTATCAATCAATTAGAACGTGAAAAAGCAGTTTTGAACAAGGAAGTTTCTACTTTGGGTAATCGCCCACATCATGTTTCGATTGATGATGAATCAGTTATCGTCAATAGGCGAAGACCAAAATTAATACATCCAAAACAAGATGAGATTTTAAATTTACAGACTATAATTCCCGTTGCAACAACCAAACGCAAAGATAACTTGAAAGGAATAAATGGTATTGGTCCGTTTTTAGAAGAGCAATTAAATGGTATTGGCATTTTTACTTATGAACAAATAAGTAAATTAGACTCCAAAACAATTGATAAAATAACTGAAGCTATTGAATATATTCCAGGAAGAATTGAAAAAGACGACTGGGTAGGGCAAGCCAATAAGATTCTTAAAAATAGAAAATCAAGAAGTGTAAGTAAATCCTTTAATTTAATTATGGCAGATGACCTAAAAGTCATTGAAGGTATCGGACCTAAAATAGAGGAAGTACTCAAAAAGGGTAGAATTAGGGATTTAGCTGATTTATCAAATGCATCATTAGAAAGAATAAATAAAATTTTAGCATCGGCGGGCGGTCGATTTAAAATTGCGAACCCCGAAACTTGGGCAAGTCAAGCTAAAATTGCAGTAACAGGAGATTGGGATGCATTGAAAAGATATCAAGATACACTAAAAGGTGGTCGAGTGGTTAGCTAAGGAGTTAACACAAATAGGAATAAAAAAAGGAGCAATTTCAAGTGAAATTGCTCCTTTTTTATAATTTTTACAAATATCTTACTTCATGCTTCCAACAAATCTAGTCAACTTAGATTTTAAGTTACTAGCTTTATTTTTGTGCCATAAGTTTCTTTTTGCTAATTTATCAATCATACTAATAACCTTAGGTAAGAATGTTTCTGCATCAGACTTTGTGTCCATTTCACGAAGTTTTTGAATAGCAGATCTAGTAGATTTTTTATAATATCTATTTCTAATTCTTTTAACTGCGTCTTGTCTAGCTCTTTTTTTGGATGATTTATGATTTGCCATAATTAATTATATGTATCAATTAATATTAATTTTATTTAAACGAAGTGCAAAGGTAAGCTATTTTTTTAAATATTAAAAGTTTTTTCTTAAAAAACTACTATCGTTGTTCTTTTAAAAGAAAGAAAAAACGAAACTAGAGAATTCCATCATAATAAATCTACATAAATATCTAAAAAAAAGAATGATTGGTCTAAATATAACGCTATTCCATGATATAATTTTTACTTTTACCTTTAGGAATTATGGTTTTCTGATAAATCTACTATTTAGTGGCTAATTGGAAAATACTTAAAAAAGGAGACTCTTAAATAAAGAAGCACTTTTTTGTCGTTTAATGGGATTTATCAAAAGAATATGAATTGTGAAAAAATAAATGGATGAAAACAAGTGAAGTAATTCGAATTGCATTTAGTAATGTTAAAAATAATCTACTTAGATCTATTTTGACTTTACTCATTATTGCCTTTGGTTTGATGGCCTTAGTAGGAATTCTCACGGCTATTGACAGTATTATATATTCCATGAATGATAATTTTTCAAGATTAGGAGCCAATTCTTTTAGTATTCAACCTAGTGGCTATTCAGGTGGAAGAGTGCATTCTCGTGGTAAAACAAAAAAACAAGGGGCTGTCATCACATTTGATCAAGCCAATCAGCTCAAAAAGAAATATACTTATCCAGCAACTGTTTCTATATCTTTATTTGGAACTCAAATTGCTACAGTAACGCATGATGATAAAAAATCAAATCCAAACATAGTGGTTAAAGGGGTTGATGAAAATTATTTAAATGTACAAGGCTATAATCTTGAATATGGTCGAAATTTTTCGATTAACGAAATCAATTCAAGTAGTCCTAAAGCAATTATCGGTATAGATATTGCAAAAAAAATGTTTGGAAAAAACTATAAAAAGGGAATCAATAACAGTATATCTGTATCAAATAGAAAATATAAGGTCATTGGTATATTAGCTTCAAAAGGATCCTCTGCGACCAGTAATGACAACGTTGTTTTTATTCCTATAACCAATGCAAAAAATATATATGGTACAGCACGTAGAAATTACAATATCAATATCCAAGTAGAAAATGTTGAAGACTTATCTTCGGCAATAGGTAGTGCAATAGGTACTTTTAGAAATGTTAGGTCTTTGCGAATTGGACAAGACAATGATTTTGAAATCAGAAAAAGTGATGGTATTGCTAAAATGTTAAAGGAAAATACTGCTCAAATTCAGATTGGTGCTATTTCAATTGGATTAATAACCTTATTTGGTGCTGCAATAGGATTAATGAATATTATGTTGGTATCAGTAACAGAAAGAACAAGGGAGATAGGAATCATAAAAGCCTTGGGTGCTACTCGAAAAAATATTTTAATTCAATTTATGACTGAAGCAGTTATATTGTGTCAAGCGGGCGGCATTTTGGGAATCATTTTAGGAATATTAATAGGTGTTGCTTTATCTATAGGTCTTGGCGGGAGCTTTCACATGCCATGGGCTTGGTCTTTTTTAGGCATAGCTTTGTCTCTAGGAGTCGGACTTATCTCTGGAATTTATCCTGCTTTGAAAGCGTCTAAGCTCGATCCCATTGAAGCTTTACGATATGAATAACTATGCATCTTTTGAGAGTGACTATTTGTTTTTGGCTATATAATTTTTCAATACTATTTTGTCACAATTTTTATCAATGTTCCCTTTTTTATAGATGCATTCAGTTCCATCCCATTAATCAATGACAACTCCGATAAACGATTAGATTTTATACCATTTTTTACCAATAATTTTTTTAAAGTAGTATTTGTTGAAGCGGTAACGATTTTAATTCTTTCAGGCTTGACGTTGATGCGTTTTGGATCAGTCAATTTTTTGAAATTTTTCATGGTCACTTTGAAGTCATCCACATAATGCTGAAAATCTGCTTTGAGCGACATCCCATCAATCTCGTAAATTAATTTTCCGTATTTTATCAAGTACGTGAAAACTTCAAGATGTTGACCATTTTGTTGGTTTACTTGTTCAGAAAGAACTTCCATTGCAGAAAATCCATTCACTTTTATATTTCTTGATTCTACCAAATTTAATTGATGACTTTTTAATAATTCAGCCTTTGCCGTATTCAAATCCTTTGAAGGAGAAAGATGTAAAACCATCATCGCCTTGCCATTTTCAGGCCCCATCTGTAATTGTTGGGGTGTATTTGCTGTTCTCCAACCTCTAGGAATTGGAAAGTCAAATTTTAATTCAGGATGGTAAAAATGGTCATCATCCACATATCCTTGCATAGGATCTTCTCCGTAAACTAAACCATCAATCATTCGAAGATATTTATTCCTATTGACTTGCAATTTTTTCCCTTTGTATTTAGCTTGAGTTTCTTTTGAAAGTGCCAATACTTTATTATATCTATCTTCTGGATCGGGATGCGTGGACATGAAAGTGGGTATTTCTGAGCCACTTTCTTTTCTCATTCGGCTTAGTGTTTTGAAAAATTCAGCCATTTCTTTAGAGTCATAGCCAATTTTAGTGGAATATGCCACTCCTAGCCGATCCGCTTGACTTTCATTGTTTCGACTAAATTTTAAAAATAATAACTGCATTCCTTGAGATGCTTCTTTTGCAAATTGTCTAAAAGTGGGAGAAACAATCAAACCTACAATCAATCCCACTTGTGCGGCTGTTTGTTTTGAAAATTGCTTAGCCCCATGTCTTGCTGTAATATGCCCAATTTCGTGTCCCAATACACCCGCAAACTCTGCTTCATTATTAAAATGAGCCAAAATACCCCGTGTAAAATAAACATATCCACCAGGTAAAGCAAAAGCGTTTACCACAGGAGAATCTACGATTTTAAATTCGTATTTTAGCTTTGGGCGATGAGAAACTCTCGCCATTTTTTGTCCTTTATTATTGATAAAATTTTGTAGTTTTTTATCATTGTAGAGTCCAAACGATGCCACCACTTGAGGGTCAGATGAAGCCCCTAAAGCAATTTCTCTCTTTTCTGACATCAACATAAATTCTCGTTTTCCTGTTACAGGATTACGGGCACATCCTAAGAGAAAAACTAATGCGATTAATAAACTTAGTTTTTGAAAATTTGTTATTACTTTCATGTGTTTATTTATTTGATATTCGTAAAAATACTGAAAAATTCACATTTTTATTAAAAAACTATAAAATATTCTAAATGACTAATTTAAAAATAGGAGATTCTGCTCCAGATTTCCAGGGACTTGATCAAAACGGGAACAAAATATCTTTGTCTGACTATAAAGGGAAAAAACTTGTTTTGTTTTTTTACCCCAAAGACATGACTCCTGGTTGTACCAACGAAGTATGTAATTTGAGAGATAATTATAAATTGCTTCAAGATAAAGGCTATCAAATATTAGGGGTAAGTGCTGACTCAGCAGTAAGGCATCAGAAATTTATTGCAAAGCATGAATTACCTTTTCCACTCATTGCAGACGAAGATAAAACCATTATCAATGCGTTTGGGATTTGGGGACCCAAAAAATTTATGGGTAGAGCCTATGATGGCATCCACAGAACGACCTTTGTGATTGACGAAAATGGAAAAATAGAACAGCTCTTCAAGAAAGTAAAAACGAAAGCACATGCGGAGCAAATTTTAGAAAGTTAAATATCAAAAAAATTAAAATAGTTAGCAATCAATAGTTAGCTTTGTTGCTTTCTTTATAGAATTTAAAAATTTTTGATGTCAAGCATTCCAAACTTAGCTATTATTTTACCTGTATTCAATCCTAGAAATGGATGGGATAAACGGCTAAAGGAATCTATTGTGATGCTAAATAAGGCCATTGACATTCCCTACCAAATCATTATTGTGGACGATGGGTCAACCGAGCGTATTGATGTTGAATATATCCAGAATTTAAAAACGGAGTTTCCTTTTTTGAAATGGTTATCCTACAAAAAAAATCAAGGAAAGGGCTATGCTATACGATATGGTTTGCAATTTACGAATGCTAAAAATTACATTTATACAGATTTTGACTTCCCTTTTGGCTACAAAGCTGTCAATGATACATATCAACTATTGAATCAAAATAATTATGCCCTAGTGATTGGTAAACGGGGAAAATCCTATTTCAAAATACTCCCATTCAAACGAAAAGTCATGTCTCTTGGTCTTCAAATGTTTAATTATTTCCTCACAGGATTTAAAGTTTCAGATACTCAGGCAGGATTGAAGGGACTGAATAATAAAGGGAAAAATATTTTTCTCCAAGGACAAACCAATAGTTTTTTGTTTGAAATCGAGTTCATTAAAGATGTTTTAAAATCCAAACTCCCTTATACTAATATCGAGATTGTTCCAAAACCCAATATTACTATGACCAATTTTGGATCCACGACCATAAAAAAGGAATTGATTAGTTTGATGAAAATAATTTTTAGATAAAATCTGTTTTAACAATAAACAACTACTTTAAATAAAACTTATTATTCTTTCGAACCATTTTAGCATTATTTTGGTACAAATCAACACCTTCAGGACGAATTAATAGTTCATCGATAAAAAAATGATGAATAACAGGGTTTTCAAATTCGATTTTGATTGTGGATTGATCTGAATCCAAAATAAAATCATATTCCACCAAGACCCAATTATTATCAAAATTGGACATATCTCCACTTCTTATACTGTGTCTAATTTGTTTTATTTGTTTACCGTTTTTATCTATTTCTTGGATAAAGTAATCCGTACTAGAATTCAGTTGCTCACCTACAAATACCCAAAATGAAATATGGTATTTTTGTCCTTTTTGATGTAGGGGCAATTTATCATTAAAAATTACATACCGTTTAGCACCGCCATCAAAACTTCCTTCTCCTAAGTAAATATGTTTCGATTTTCGAGTATTAAAACCCTTATAAACATAGTTTGAGACAGAATCCGTAGATAAAAAATCAGGGGTTTTGTAAAGACGAAGGCTATCCATTTCATTTAAAACATCTTGCTTATTTTGCTCCACCATTGTATCAAAAGCGGATAATTCAAAACGATACAAAGCTGTTTTTTTATTTTCAAATACTAATTTTGAATGTTGAATCATGTTTGAATAATGATTTTCATGGGATTTAATAGTACTTTTATCTACAAATAACAATATTGGTTTTTGGGAAGGAAGATCTTGTAATAATTTCGGAACTCGATAGCCATTGCTAAAAGCAAAAGACAACAATTTCAAACTTTGTCCTAAATCTGTCCTACTCATCATAACGCCCATAGATGGCAAACCTGACCAAAATCCAGCAGAAGATGTAGATATAAAACTAATACCTGTTTGATGAAAATCGAAATTTTCAGAACCAATATGGAAATATGGAATTGGCATGATAGCTTGATATTCCTGTGGATCGACTTTTGAAAAATAAAAATCTTTACTTTTTGTAAATGCCCTTGAAAATTCACTCACATCATGTAATTTCAATTCTTTTTGTTCCAATTGAGTAAATCCATCACTGTAATTAAACAGAAATAAAATAGGAACGATAAGAAAAAGGGATGACTTACTAGATTTTTCAATCAAAACCTTATAAATATAGATAAATCCGAAAATATTTGCCGCATAAAAGAATATCCAAGCAAATCTACCAATACTTCTCAACTGCTTCAATGGCCCCAAATAATGTACTAATTTTTCTAATGGTGGGATAATAAAAGGAAATCCTGTTGAAAATAATATTCCCAATACAATGCTTGTGGCAAAAAGAGATCTTAAATATAATGTATGATTTGATATTTCTTTAAAAAACCGAATTTTCATTTTGTGACGCAGAAATCTACCAAACAGCAATAAAAACAACAGGAACATCACAATCCCAATATAACTCTTTCCTTCACTTGATGTTTTTTTAAATGGAATGATATACTTATCAATAAAGGATAAAAATGGTGCTTTTTTTTCTAAAAATATACCTTCAAAATTGGATCTATATACCAAAAAACCATAAGGATCTTTGGGTCTATCAGGATTGTTGTGGGCGGACATGACCCATATTTGCATGAGCATAAAGGTTAAAATCAATATGCCACTCATCCATCCCGTTTCTTTCCATAACCGAGTATTTCTTTTAGAAAAAATCACTCTAAAAAAGTTATATGAAGCCGTCAAAAGCAAATATATGCCAAAAAAATAAAAATGTAGCTGTCCCGAAATAATCGCCGATAGCGATAATAGTATTAAGAAACGATATTTTTTTGTTTCTTCAAATCGTAATAAAAGATAAAAAAATAACGGAATCACAAAGGAATGGGCAAGTCCGAAATGGCCACCCATTCTTACATTTTGTGGGATTAATAAGGCAATTCCTATGGTCGCTAATATCCCAAACCAGTCTGGAATCTGAAATTTCCTGAAAATCAAAAGCATCAAAAGACATGCAAATAATAATGAAAACAGCATAGACCAATGAATGAGCGATGGTACATAAAATACTATTTTAGGGATATATCTCTTTAGAAACGATAAAGTTGCAGAAAAAATGGGTTGGTTGTCGGAAAACAACACATGTTCTCCATATGGATAATTCATCCCTTTAAAATCTACAGCACTTGTACCATTTTTTACTTGATACATGGGCGTTACATAATTTTTCAATCCGTCTCCTGTGTTGGAAAGAAAATCACTAGTAGGAGCCTTTAGAAAAAACGGGTATCTAACGGTAAAAAGTAAAAAAACGACACTCAAAAGAATTAATATATTTAATCCTTTTTTCAAATTTGAATTCATTTAAAAAAATTTACTCAAATATATAGTGTCTGGACGGAAACTCATCAAAATTAAAAATGTTTCTTTTTTTAATATTTTCATTTTTCTCAACATATTGATACAAAGGCATCAATATATTTCCAAAAAGTAAAAATCTTATCAAAAATAATTCATTTTATAAAATTTGTGAGTTCCCATCCAACCACTATTCACGTAATATTACGGGCTTTGGTTGAATTATCAAAGCTTTTTGTCA